>CAZJIN010000069.1:0-9361 GCA_964545955.1 uncultured Sediminispirochaeta sp. | reverse complement strand
CCGCGCGACGGGCTTTGAAACTCCCCGAAGGATTCGCAGCCTCATCCTTCAGAAAAATCCGTGCCCCCTTCCCCTTCGGCGCGTACCGACGGGACAGGGCCGTGAGGTTTCGCAGTTCAAGCATCGGGGTATTTCCCACCCCCGTCTCTTCCTGGATGTCCCGAATACGGTGGACATCATAACCGACCCCGTTCATCAACCCCTCAAAATCAAAGGCGATGGAACCGGACTCGAATTTTTCATAATCCACACCAACGGCTCTACGGATGATCTCTCCTTTCCGGGCCATCACGTTTCGATAGTCACTCCTACGATCCATCGGACACCTCCCTTGCCAGTTCACGAAGCTTTTTGCCAATCAGGAGCAATTCCGGAACCGTTTCTCCAAAGGAGTGACGGTAGGCGGGATTCTGTTCACACAGAATCCCTTCAACTTTGCGACCTATCATCGTCTCTACATGGACCAAGTCTCCGATTCTTGCCCCGTCATCAAGCAGGAATCCGTTGATCCACATCTCAAGGGGAACCGTATCCCTTTCGTGGGAGGGGCGTTCCTCACCCTGGAGTACCGTGGTGTGGAGTTGTACCCAATCGCCTTTTGTGGATTTTTTCATTTTTTGCCTCCCAAAAACCGGGATATATCACCGCCGATTGCCCGGGGGACCGGCAAATCTATCATCGTCTTCAATCCCGGATCTGTTTTTAGCACCAAAGGGATCATGTTTACACAGAGGGCCGCTGTTCCGATCCCCCCGGGTATTTCCGGCTTTATCTGCAGACGGATTGTCGGCTCCCCATCTATCACTATATAATCGCCTGTATCGGTTCCCTCGGCATGGGGCTCTATCTGCTGGGGGTGAAAATATTCGAGAGCCCTTTTTCCCCCCACCATACCAACGGCACTCATATTACATCCCGCCACCTGTCCGGGGGGAACCGTTATGTAGCTTGTTGAGCGTTCCACGCCGGTCGAGAGGGGACTCATCTTCTGCTCTATATCGCGGTCGAGTTTCCACCCCAAGGCATCGCATACCATACCGATGGACTGGATAAACCCGACATGTCCGGCAAGTTCTCCGCTGCCGGCGCGTCGCCTGAACTCATCAGGGCTGAGCCCGACTCCCTGTTCCTCAAGGACCGCCGGACCGAAGGGAGAAAGGCTGTTCACCCGTTCAACCCGTACGGACCGCACCGAACGGCATACACCGGTCAGCATGATCACGAGCAGGTCCATCACAAAACCGGGGTTGATACCGGTCCCAAGGACCGACACGCCCTTCTTCTCAGCTGTTTCATCGATTCGTCGGGAGAGCTCGGGATGAGAACTCCAGGGATAGGCCATCTCTTCGGCGGTGGAGATCACATTCAACCCCGCCTGTATCAGCTTTTCAATCTTCGGGAAGGCCTTCTCCACGAAGGAATCGGTGGCCAGAAGGGCAATATCGGCCCCGCTCTCCCGGATCACCCGATCGATACCGTCATCGATAATAACCTGTTCCAGGTAAGCGGGGTATTCTTCATCGGTGGAAGCTTCAACCTCGTCCCGCTGTCGCAGCACCTCCGCCGCCGATTTTCCCACCCGGTCGGGGGCCATATCGCATACTCCGACGATCTCCAGCCCCTTGATACCCGCGCACATCCGCCCCATGGTCGATCCCATGGCACCGAAACCCCAGATCAGGACCTTAACTCTGTTCATATCATTCCTCTCACTTATTACTATTAGAGTAGTAAACTTGATTCATTATACAACAGCTATTCAGGCTGTCAACTCAGGTTTTTTGGAATCTCATGGGTTGGATCAAGATCGGTTTCACCGAACTGTGATCGGAGGAGGGCGAGGTTTTTTCCGTATCGGCGCTCGATCTCACCACCGAGGGTACGGTTCATCTCCGCCAGGTAGAAATCATGTTTAATATGACTCTCTATCGTTTGAACAAGCCCCAGGTTCTGAGACCACACCAATCTGCACGGGAACTCCTTCCCCATGGTGCCGGTGATACACCACGACGAATCGACGGTACAATCGAGGGTCCGTCCAAGACGTTCGTAATCGGGCATATGATCCGTGCCGTGATGATAGACCACTCCAAAGCCGGGATCTTCCCTGCCATACACAAGTGAAAAAACCTTCACCCCCCTCTCATGGGCGGCACGCAAAGAATCACGGAGTTCGGAAAATTCAGGGTCCCACAGACCGATAAAAACGGTGTGTTGTGCTTGATCCAGGATGTATTTTGTCTTTTGAAGGGAATGCTCGCGACTGTTCAAGTTCCACACGGGATCGAAATCGGCCCTGAAGTTGTACCTTTCGAGTCCCTTTTCCAGTTCATCGGTATAATGACTGTACTCCCTCTCCAGTTTTTCAATCACCCGGTCCGGTGAGAGGGGTGAAAAAAGTTCCGGTTTGGTCCCCGTGGAAATAACCATCTCCCGTTGTATCAGGCGCCGCGTCACATCGTATACACGGGAATGGGGAACCCCTGAACCCTGCGAAATTGTATAGGCGCTGGCGGGATGCGAAGTAAGCAATGAAAGATACACCTTGGCTTCGTATTCCGTGATGCCCAGCCTCTTGAAGAGGGGAATCAATTCATCTGAAACGTACATCATAGTACTTTTAAGTATACCCCTGACAAAATACCTGTCAATGCCGGTTTTTTCAGTTGACAGTTCCGGTAAAATCCCCCGATAATGCATGTGCTGATGAAAATGAAGAATATTATTTTTAAAAAAGGTGTTCCCGATGATCCCGAGGGCATCATCGACTTCTGGAAAAGAAACAGTATCACCCTGTCGAAAACCGACACCCCCGACGGTGTGCGTTCAGCGGCATCCCTGTACCCGGACCTTTTTATTGTCGCTTTTATTGCCGCCGATGCGCCGGAAACGGGGAATACACCCTTCGACGACCCCGGGTCGGTCCAACCGGAAAAACCTGTACCGGTGGGAACGGTCTGGGGAACCTTCGACGGGCGACGAGGCTACATTGTCCACCTTGCGGTGGAAACACAACTGCGGGGACAGGGGATCGGGCGACGCCTCATGCACATGGTGGAAGAGGAATTCAACAGATTGGGCTGTTATAAGGTTCATCTTTTCGTAGAACAGCACAATCAATCGGTGGGTGAGTTTTACAGGAAGATCGGATATCAGGAGCGTTCCGATCTCACCGTTTTCTCCCGAACTCTATAGATAGAAGGCTGCTACTGGGTCGGCAATTCAATTGCTCTACCGGGTGATAGGGTCCCCTTAATGAGCCTAAAATCTTGAGCCAAGGAGATAAAAATGGCTGCACGTAAAGTTATTATTGTTGGCGCCGCAGGGCGGGATTTTCACAATTTCAACATGATCTACAGGGACAGGGACGAATTCGAGGTAATTGCCTTCACCGCCGCTCAGATTCCCGACATCGAGGGAAGGGAATACCCCGGAGAACTGGCGGGCAAAAACTACCCGAAGGGTATCCCGATTGTCGCCGAATCAGAGCTTCCGAGGCTGATTGAAAAAGAGATAGCCTCCGGACATAAAGTGGATGTGGTGTTTTCCTATTCCGACGTAACCCACACCCACGTCATGCAGTTGGGGTCCCTCGCGATGGCAAAGGGCGCGAACTTTCTTCTTCTCTCCCCCGATGAGACGATGGTGGCCTCATCGAAACCTGTTGTTTCAATTTGCGCGGTCCGCACGGGGTGTGGGAAATCCCAGACCACCCGTGCCGTATCGGATAGCCTTACCAATATGGGCAAAAAGGCCGTGGCTATCCGCCATCCGATGCCCTACGGCAATCTCGTAAAACAGCGACTGCAACGATACGCCGAAAAATCAGATTTGAAGAAGTACGATTGTACCATTGAAGAAATGGAGGAGTATGAACCCCATATAGACCGTGGGCGGGTAATCTACGCAGGCGTGGATTACGCGGCAATAACCCGCGAAGCCGAGAAAGAGGCGGATATTCTGCTGTGGGATGGCGGCAACAATGATACCTCCTTTCTCAAATCCGATCTGGAGATTGTGGTGGTGGATCCCCACCGCGCCGGCCATGAGCTACTGTACCATCCTGGTAACATCAATTTCCTGCGCGCAGATGTCTTTGTAGTAAACAAAATCGATTCCGCCGATCCGAAGGATGTGGAAGAACTGATATCCCATTGCAAGAAGTACAACCCCGATGCCGAGATTATAAAAGCGGAATCGACCCTGACGGTTGAACATCCTGAGCTTATAATGGGAAAACGGGTCCTTGTAATCGAGGACGGCCCAACCCTAACCCACGGTGAAATGAAAATCGGTGCCGGCACAGTGGCCGCCCGTCGCAACGGTGCCGCTGAGCTTGTGGATCCTCGTGGTGTAGCGGTGGGCGGCATCAAGGAAACCTTCGAAAAATACCCTGAAATCGGCACACTACTGCCGGCCATGGGCTACGGACAAAAACAGATCGAAGACCTCGAGGAGACAATTAACGCCGCAGACTGTGACGTGGTGGTCATCGCCACACCTATCGATCTTAACCGAATTGTAAATATTAAAAAACCGAATACCCGGGTGAACTACGAGCTGGATGAAAAATCATCCGCTAAACTTGGTGAAATTCTTAAAAAAAAGTTTCACTAGAGTTAGCGCCCTCTATCAGGACAAACGACATGGGTCACTGAACATCAAGGGCCGGAGAATTTAACTGTAAAAATCCTCCGGCCTCCCTCTTCTTTTTTAATTTCAGGTTTTTTCTATAATATTTTTTGACATAACCTTTCCCTTCCCTTAGCATTAGAGTAAGGAAAAATAAATGGACTACAGTACTATCCTTCATAGGTACGCTCCCCTTCCCGAAAACCTCTTGATGATTCTGCATGATATTCAGAATGCCGATCCCCGCAGTTATGTATCCCCCGAAGCGATAGAAAGCATCGCCACCTACCTGAATACCACCATGGCAAGGGTTTACGGTGTTGTGGGCTACTATTCAATGCTGAGTACCGAGCCCCGGGGCCGACATATCATCCGACTGTGCAGCTCTCCTGTCTGTCGTATGATGGGCGGCTTCGACCTACTGGACACTCTGCACACACAGCTGGGAATATCCCTCAACGAAACAACGGAGGACGGTGAGTTTAGTCTTGAGTTGAGCGAGTGCCTGGGCAACTGCCATCATGCTCCAAGTCTGATGATCGACGAGGTCCTATACAGTTCCGTTACCCGGGAATCATTGACAAAGATTATCGAACGTATACGCCGGGAGGCCACCGATGTCTAGAGCAACAGTCGGAAACGGGCCGACATTAATCGCCCTTCAAAACGCCGGCAAGATCGACCCCGACAGTCTGCAGGATTATGAACGGGCCGAAGGTTTTCAGGCACTGCACATGGCACTGCGGAGGAAACCCGAGGAAATCTTTCAGGAGGTTATCGAATCGGGCCTTCAGGGACGGGGTGGTGCCGGTTTTCCGACGGCGGTCAAGGAAAAGCTCACCGAAGAACCCCTCTGCGGTTCCTGTGGCCCGAAATACGTGGTTTGCAATGCCGACGAGGGTGAACCGGGCACCTTC
Organism: uncultured Sediminispirochaeta sp.; assembly: GCA_964545955.1. GTDB lineage: Bacteria > Spirochaetota > Spirochaetia > DSM-16054 > Sediminispirochaetaceae > DSBN01. Next base: position 3,812 of record CAZJIN010000069.1, on the reverse strand, counting down.
AAGGACCGGATCATCATGGAACGCGATCCCCATAAAGTACTGGAAGGGCTGATACTCTCTGCCTATGCCATCGGAGCGGAACAGGCCTATATTTACATCCGCGGCGAATATGGCGAATCAATCCGCCGGATGCGTAGAGCAGTGAAGAACTGTTATTCCACCGGCTACCTGGGCGAACACATTCTCGGTACCAACTTCAAGCTCCGGGTCGAAATCCGCCTGGGCGCAGGATCTTATCTCTGTGGCGAAGAGCTGACCCTCCTGGAATCATTGGAAGGTAAACGGGGCTATCCCCGAATCAAACCGCCCTTTCCTGCTGAACACGGACTCTTTGGCGCGCCCACACTCATCAACAATGTTGAAACCTTTGCCCATATCCCGTATGTGGTACAATACGGAGCCAAGGAATACCGACACCTCGGTATGGAAGACTCTCCGGGTACCAAGATTTTTACCATCAGCGGTGACGTAAAAGAGCCTGGCTTTCACGAGGTAGAACTGGGGACTACCCTGCGGGAACTCATCGAAGAGAAATCGGGAGGTATGCGCGACGGCCACACTTTCAAAGCCGCGTTAATCGGCGGCGCCGCCGGTAGTCTGGTCAGTGAAAAGCTGCTCGATACTCCCTTAGGCTACAAGAGTCTCAAGACCCAAGGAGCAGTCCTCGGTTCAGGGGCGATTATTGTGTTCGATGAAACCCGTGATCTGGCCGAACAGCTTTTGGCGATTATGGAGTTCTTCCGGCACGAGTCCTGTGGAAAATGCATACCCTGCCGCATCGGTACCGCGCTGCTGGTTCAGATGGCGGAGAAGCTGGTGGCCGGTCCCAGGGGAAACCGGGGAGAGGTTCTCGACGAGATGACCCGCGAGGCCGAGTACATGGACCGCACATCACTCTGCCCCCTGGGCAAATCGCCGATTTTGTCACTGGGCAGCGCCCGACGCTTTTTTGGCGCATCCCTGTAACACCGGAAACCGCCTTTTCGAATACGACAGCAAAAGGCTCCGGAAAAAGGGTGGAAAGGACGAAAAGGGCAGCAAAACTGCAAAAAGGATAGAGCATGAATCGAAATGTAAGCATAGAAATTGACGGGCGTCAGGTATCAGCCGTAACCGGAGCCAACCTCCTCAACACCGCCCTCGGAGCGGGCATCGACATCCCCCATTTGTGCTATCACCCCAAACTCAGCCCCACCGGCGCCTGTCGCCTCTGTATGGTCAAAATCGAGGGGCAGAACGGTCTGGTCATGTCCTGCACAATAGGTGTAGAAGAGGGAATGAAAATCACCACAATCGACGAGGAGATCGAAGCGACCCGCAGGCAGACCCTGGAATACCTGCTGGCCGAACAGAACGAAGGCTATGACGGAACCTACCGCGACGAGCTTCGCGAACTTGTCCGGCGCTACGGACTAGAAGACCCGGCAGCACGCCGCTACCCAAAGCTCACCGGTCTGGTGAATCGCCACTTCGACGACAGCTCGCCGGTTCTGACCTTTGACGGTTCCAAGTGCATAAAATGCTTTCGCTGCGTCAAGGCCTGCGGTGAGGTCCAGGGCAAGCACGTCCTCTCCTTCAACGACAGAGGAATCGGTTCGTATATTGTGGCCGGTCTCGGGCAGTGGAGCGGCTCGGAATGCGACGGCTGCGGCGAATGCATCCAGCTCTGCCCCACAGGGGCTATTGTAGAGAAACCCCACCGTTCTGAAATCGATCTTACGCGAGTGGACGCTTCCCAGGGACAGGATCAGGCTGCGGCCCCGGGCTCATGCACCCACGATTCGAATCAGCCCGCGGTACCGACCGCTGCGCCGAAGAGGACACAGAAGGAGGACCAGTCAACCCTCCACAAGGTTCGAACCACCTGCCCCTACTGCGGTGTGGGCTGTCAAATCGAACTCCTCGTACAGAACGGCCGTATCCTGCGGGTCGAAGGAGTGGAAGACATCCCGCCGAACTACGGTCGTCTCTGTGTAAAGGGCCGTTTCGGCTACGACTACGTCCAAAGCCCCGACCGCCTCACTACCCCGCTGATAAAGCGAAACGGCCGACACGAGCAGGCTTCCTGGGATGAAGCCCTCCAGTTCATTGCCCAGCACTTCAACGAAATACGCTCCGCCCATGGTCCCGATGCCCTGGCCGGTTACGCCTCGGCCAAGTGCAGCAACGAGGATACCTATATATTTCAAAAATTCGTCCGCGTCGCCTTCGGCACCAACAACCTCGACTACTGTACCCGGCTCTGCCACGCCTCCACCGTCACCGCCATGCTCAAATCCCTCGGCAGCGGTGCCGGCTCCAATTCCATCGAGGATTTTGCGCGGGCCGAGTGCCTGTTTATCACCGGGAATAACATTATCGAAACCCATCCCGTAACCGCTACCTTCGCAAAAAATGGAAAGGACCTAGGTCACAAAATCATCGTCTGTGATCCAAGATGGACACCCATGGTGCGTTACGCCGATGTCTGGCTGCAGCAGCGATTGGGAACCGATGTCGCACTCCTGAACGGCTTAACCAATCTCTTAATTGATGGGGGCTACACCGATGAAAAGTCTATACACGAAAGGGTAAAGGGAGGGCTGGAAGCATTCGAGGAGCTGAAAAAGCAGGTCGCCGCCTACACCCCCCAACGCACCTTCGAAATTACCGGTGTCCCGGTAGAAAAACTGCGAAAAGCCGCCCGTCTCTACGGCGAAGCGGAAACCGCCATGGTGGTTACAGGCATGGGAATGAGCCAGGCTCAAAACGGTACCAACAATGTCTACGCTTTAATCAACATGATGCTCACAACCGGTCAGGTGGGCCGGGAGCACTGCGGCATCGATCCTCCCCGTGGACAGAACAACGTCCAGGGTGTCACCGATGTGGGCTGCTCTCCCATCTCCTACCCCGGCTATATCCCCGTGGGTGATGAAGAAAATCGTAGAAAGCTTGCAGCCCTATGGAACGTGCCCTTCAATGAACTTCCTGCCCAACCCGGCCTGACCACCGTCGAAATAGTCCAGGCTGCCGGCCGCGGTGAAGTAAAGGGGATGTTCATCATGGGTGAAAACCCCATGATCACCGACCCCGATCTCAACCACACCCGCGAAGCCCTGGAAAAGCTCGACTTCCTGGTAGTCCAGGACATCTTTCCCACCGATACCACAGCCCTGGCCGACGTTATTCTGCCGGCGGGCTGCTTCGGCGAAAAAGAGGGCACCTTCGTCAACAGCGACCGCCGAACCCTCCGCGTCCGCAAAGCCGTCGAAGCCCCCGGACAGGCCCGCCCGGACTACGAAATCATCCTCGACCTGGCCGATCGCATGGGTTATGACCTCGGTCGGTACTCGGGTCCCTCCGAGATCTTCGATGAAATCGCCCGGGTCGCCCCGATCTTTGCCGGTATCAACTACCGCCGCATAGAACACCAGGGCATCCAGTGGCCCTGCCCCAGCACGGACCACCCGGGTACCCCGACCCTGTTTCTGGAGGGCTTCAAAACCGATGACGGCAAGGCCCGTCTTGTTCCGGTGGAGCACATCGAGCCGAGGGAACACCAATCTTCGGAATACCCCTTTCTGCTGAACACCGGCCGCATCCTGTACCAGTACCACACCAGCACCATGTCGCGTCGCAGTCCGGCCCTCAAGGCCTACGCCGACGAGTCTTACGTGCTGATGCACCCGGAGGATGCCCGGGCGCAGGGATTAGAGGATGGTTCGGAAATAAGACTGATCAATACCCGAGGAGAGATCACCTCGACCCTTCGCTGTGACGAGGGAGTAGCCCGGGGGGAGATCTTCGCCCCCTTTCACTTTCGCGAAACT
>CAZJIN010000068.1:0-9496 GCA_964545955.1 uncultured Sediminispirochaeta sp. | reverse complement strand
TGATCCGGACTTTGGGATCCAGAATTTGCAGCCCTCGTCCACAATGTTTCTCGGGATATCCTTGTTGGGTCTGCCAATCTTACTAAAATAGGTGCAAGTGCCAAAAAAATTATTCCCTGCGATTTGCTGATACTTGCATGTCCAGCAAGATTTTTTTTCGGGAATTCCCCGGGCTATATCGTGGAACCGGACCTGCAGCCCCATTTCCCTGAGGACCTTCACCACGTAGAAGTTTATTTCGTTTTCCTTCGCGGTCTGTTGCTGCTCCGAATTGTAGAGACCCAGGACCGTGCGTGAGTATACCGAGGAGCTGAAAAGAAAGCCTCCTCCCGTCATTATGATCAGAAGTGTTGCGATCACAATTTTTTTCATCCATACCCGCCTTGTTGTACCTTATCTCTCGCTTTGAAGCTACATAATTTTCGCGCCGGAGAGAATATAGCGGTCCGCGTTGATTCCTTCACGAAAGAGTGCGGAAAGTGAATAAAGGGCGGACACGCCTGTAGCTATAAGGTAATTAAGTCCGGCCAGATTGGCAATATCCAGGTATACAATTCCAAGAGTACCCAGGGTATTCAGGACCATGAAGAGAAGGGCGGCACGAAAGGTATAGCGGTAGTATTCGAGGTAGAAGTGCAAATTGATCGAGGTGAGCAGTAGAAGATGAAAAAATACAGCCGAGAGGGTCAGGATCATAACCCGGGATACGAGGATGCCGGGAAAGAGGTGGATGAATACCGGCACAAGGATCAGACAGCACAGGGTGATCACACTTTGAAAGAGAGTCTGGTCCAGCAGGTTCTCTTTCATTTTTCTGAACATGAGGTATTTTTTGTGCTGAATCGAGCGGAGATTTGATGTAGAGAGGGAGAGCAGGAATTTTTTCACGTAGATGTAAAAGCTGGGTTCTGAAAAAATAGTAAAAAAGACCAGCCCCGGGATCATGGTAAGCGTCGCGAGGTACACGGCGATATCGTAGGGTTCGTAGACCTTGAAAAAGGTTCCCGCGATGGGGGTCCCGTAGAGAGCCCAGAAAATTATTTTGTCGATCCACAGGCCGATATGGTACAGGTAGCCGGTGAGAAAGAGGGAACGGTACCTCTTTGTGTAGGGCATAATGAGGTCGGTCCCCGAGAAGAAACCCGCCGGCTTGATCGCGCGAAAGGCGAGCAGGAACAACAGGAACACAATGATCAGGTGTCCGACGGCAAACCCAAGCAGGGCCCCCGCGGTTCCGAGTTCCTTGCCCAGAAAATACACGGCCACCACCGCCGTAGCCATCCCCGCCAGGTAGGTGAGAAATATCCTCCCGTACCAGGAGACCAGTGATATAAACAGCATGAGTATCCAGATGACATTCACACTCGCGAAAAGGAGAACGAGGGAGACCTTCAACAGGAGGATATGCTCTATCGGGGGATTAATGAAAAAAGATGCGACAAAGGCGACCAGGGTCGATACGAACGCAACGGCGAGGGAAAAAAACAGAAGAAGAGATGCCGCTTTTTCACCCTGTTTCATGAATATCAGATCCGCGATCAGCCGGGTATAGATGTAGTGGAAGCCACCGAAGAAAATAATGGAGAAGGAATAGGTGTATACAATAATCGCGATAAAAAGTTGTGGCGCGTCCAGGAATGCGAAATCCGCAATGCGCGTGATGGTGATAATGGTACATATTGATATGATCCACGGACCGGCCACAATCATGGTACCGGAGAGAGCCGCCTTGAGAAAGGACCCCATGTTTCCCTTCTGAATAACCTTTTTCAGTTCAAATCCTATTCCGGCCATATGTTCCTCATGGTTCGCACATCTCCCTGTAGAGGGAAAGATATTTTTTCATCAGGTCTTCTTTGTTATAAAACTGTTCCACCTTCTGTTTGTTTTTCTTCTTTTTTTCCTCCATCTCACCTTTGTTCCGGTAAATGTAAAGGATCCCCTCGGCTAATTTATCGGAATCCTTCAGGGGAGCGATAAAGCGTTCGTCGTAGTCCAGCATTTCCGCGACGTTTCCGACCCTGGTGGAAACGGCGGTCACCCCCGCGCAGTACCCTTCGAGGAGGACCAGGGGCTGGGCTTCCCTGATACTGGTCAGCAACATCACGTCGAGGAAGCAGTAGTACTCAAGCACATTTTGCTTGCCCGTAAAAATAAAATTCTTTTCCAGTTTGAGACTCTTCACCAGTAACTCACAGTCCCTGTAATAGGCGGGGTCCTCATCGGTGGGGCCGATGCAGTAGAACATCGCCTCGGGGATTTCCTCGAGTACTATCCTGGCCGTGGCGATATAGGTTTTGATGTCTTTTATGGGGACGACCCTTCCGACGAGTCCCACGTGAAAACCTTCTCTGGGACATCGCTCTATGGAAAAACGCCCGACGTCGATCCCGTTGGGTATAACTATCGCTTTGGACTCATCCGCTCCCAGTTCAAGCTGTTTTTGTCGGTTTTCTTCAAAAAGGGAGGTAATACGATCGGCGTTCCGGTAACTGATTTTGCTGAGGCTGTTGTAGATATGTATCCACATATCCCTTTGATATCCACGGACAAAGCTGGCCTTTCTGATCTCCATCTCCCGTTCTTTGTGGTAAAGCCCATGTTCGGTCAGCAGGAAGGGCTTTCCCCTTCTCAGTTTAGCCGCCAGAGAAGCCAGGCCCGCAAACCCCGTTGATACGGAGTGATAGATATCGGCTTCGGGGGGCGAACTGCCCAAGGTGTTGAAAATCAAAGAATGGGCGGAACCCCAGGCCCAGAAGTAGTCGGAAAAAGGATAAAGGGGATTTTTTGTTTCATTCCCATAGGTGATCAGGTCCCAGCCTTTCCGCATCCGGATCGCGTCGTCCTTCAGGAAATAGCCCTCCGGAATCTTTTTGATGAGCTCATCGATGGCTGGTGTCGTTTCCGCGAACATCCCCCGGTGAAAGCGCTCCACCTCGTCCATGAGCTTCTTGATATTCTTCGGCCTGCTCGTGGATTCGTACTGTTCGGAGATAACCACATCCACGTGTTCAACCACGTTCTCCGGCAGGGGGTAGTGCAATTCCTGCCCTCGATGGGGAGACAAGGTGAAAAGGGAGAAGTCAATTTCCGGCAGCCCCCTGATCAAGTCGTGCATCCAGGCCGAGACCCCGCCGGTGATGAAGGGATAGGAGCCATCCGCAACGAGACATACCCTCAGTCTTTCGTTCATGTCGAACCAATCCAGAATTGAACCAGGGCCTTTGAGTCGGCGTCCAATTCGTAGTTTTGCAGTTGCGCGCAGATGACCGGGAGGGTTTCAAGTTTTCTCTGATAAAAGGCATTCTCCGCCTGGAGTAAAAGAAAATCAACGCCGTTACCACAACGTTCTATAGCTTTCAGAAGAACTGTGTCGGCCTGGGCGTACAGCTTCAGTTCGATCAGAACCTTCACGGCCAGAACGTAGGCCTCCTTCGCCGTGTCCCCGTCGGAGTAATCGATACCTTTGAGCTGCTCGTAGGCCTCACGGAGGTAAAAATTGCGCAGCGTTCTTCGCGTCCCGCTTATCCGAGAGAATTCAAAATAGGTCTGTGCCAGGTTGAAGCAGATACGAGAGTCCTTCGGATTCTCTTTGAGTTCTCCCCGGAGCTCGTCGATACGGGTGGTAAAACGCTGCTCGATCCTGTTCAGGCTTTCGGCGGCGAACAAGGCGATCTCCTGGTCCCTGGAGACGACCAGTTTTTGAAGGATCTGAATGATGAGAAGCAACTGTTCGAGATCGATATCCGGTTTTGCGAGAATTCTGTCTATCTCCCAGGTATCGAAGGGTTCCTCATAGAGCGGCTTTATCGAAGAAGCATGGTAAATAAAGGCCTCGTAGGGCAGTAGGCCCTTCTCAACGGCAAGGAGTGCCGCTCGGGGAGTACTCGGGGTGAAATACCGGTACCTGTTTTTTATATAGTCAAAACCGCGATCTTTCATTACAACTTCTGCATCTCTATAAGGTTCTCTGCCTTGGTGATGAGTTCCGTTTCGGTCTCGTTGCCGGTATAGGAGGAATATCCGATCACAACTTCCAGTGAAATGGAAAAGTGATCGATGGACCAGTCGGAGGTGTTCATTTTTTCCAAAATCTCGAGACAGTAGAGGGAAGCGCCGTCGTAGTCGAGGTTGGAAAAAATGAAAGAAAGCTGGTTTTCCTCTTTGTAATGGTATGACCAGCCCTGTCGGCGGGTTGAGTTGCCGATCACCTTCGCAATCGACCCCATCAGCCCGCGCACCTTGTGTTCGGAGAATTGCCTTACCAGATCATTGTAGTTGAGAAGTTCAACGATGATAATGCTCAGCTTCCCCTTCTCCACCGACATCCGAAGGACCTCTTCCTTGAGAACGTTGAAGAAAGAGCTGAAAAGGGGCAGACCGGTATCGGCATCGATCTCATCCTTGCGGATAATCGATTCATACTCGACCGCCTTTTCGAGGGCAGGTTCAAAGAGACTGACAATAATATACAGTATCTGCTCGGAATAGAGGTTGTACTTGGTGAAGGGCATTTCGCCGATATTCAAGATTCCCCAAAGATGGGTACCCGTATGAATGGGCAGGGTCAGTATATTGTTCCCCCGGTCTATTCGCCGGAGGTTTTCGTATTGCATCAGCATGCGGAGGGAAAACAGCTGGTTGTTTCTCACCACCCAGCCTTCTATGGAACCCTCTTCGGGCAGTTCCGTGGTCGGATGTTCATATTCTTCCCATCCTACCGATTGGACAAGCTTGAGTTGTTCCGCGGCGGGCATGTACTTCCAGATCGACACCCGTTTTGCCTTGAGAAACATCTGCACTGTTTCGATGAGGACTTTGTGGACCGTGGAGACGCTCACAGTTTCAATTTTTTTTATTTGATTGTAAATCGCGGTGATGGACTCCTGCTGTCCGGATACCCTCTTCTCCAATTCACCGTTCACCGTTTCCAAGGCCTTTACTTTGTTCATGAGCAGGTGTTTCGTTTTTGACAGTTCGTGGAACTTTGCCTTCAATCTCCTGTTGGAATCCTCATATCTCTTCTGCAGCATTGAGAAAACATATATGATAATCAGTGCGACGGCGAGGGAAATCATGTTCTCCCGATAGAGGGTCCGCCAGTAATGGTGAGAAGAGATCCCCGCAAAGCCCTCCGCGAGAAAGGGAAAAGGCAGGGTCACCAGGAACACCGACAGGGCAAGGTTGGCGAGAGCGGGAAGCAGTCCGGTATATCCGGCAAAAAAAAGGGCGAGCGTCAGATACGGAATGCCGTATATAGAGGAAAAACCGGGATTCTGAGGAAAAAACACCAGATTCACGAAGAAAAGAACAACGGAAGAGGTTATAATTTCAATCAGAATGTGGGTTTTTCTTTTTCTGTTCATAGCTTTGATAGGTATCTCTCTATAGACAAAAGGAGATGTACATGAAACATAGGGCCATTATAATCGTTATTCTGTTGTTTGCAAACATTTTTCCCCGGGTCCTGTCCGCACAGGAACAGGCAGGTGAGGAACAGGCAGGTCAGGAACGGAGAATTGCCGAATTCCCCGAGGAGAACCGGAATGTGATTTTTGTTGAGGGGGAGGACGCGGTATCCACCAATTTTGCAGTTGAACCCACCCTTTATTACGGTGCTTCAAAATCGAGGACCCTGCAACTGAACCGGTCCGAAAGTATGGAGGGGGGAACGCCCTTTTTCGCGGAGTACGTTATGTATGTCGAAGAGGGCGGGGCTTTCCGGTTCCTGTACGGAGGAACCCCCGCGGGGCCATGGGAGGATATTTCGACTTCCTATTTCTCTCCCTTCCTTCTCACTATTGATGACCGGGAACCTCGCTTTATTTACCGTGAAGATATGAAGGTCAGAGGTCTCTATATTCCCTCCTACTACTGGTGTGACCTGGGTACGATTGAGCTGCAAAAGGGTATCCACAGGATCAAGATTGAAGTAGAGGAGAAGAGAAAATACGACGGGAAATACTATTTTTACCTTGATAATCTGATCTTTGTGCGGGAAGACGCCCTTTCCGATCCGGGAACTCCTCTGCCGGAGGTGTTTCCCCCCGAGTCTGCCGGGGAGAAGAGTCTCGAGTTCGATACCATACCTACTTACGAACAGAGGATCGTGGACGATCCCCAGACCATCGAGAACTACGAACAGACGGCCCTCTTGTACACGGTTGTCGGGGATTATGCCAACGCGTTGAGGATTCTCCAGAGGGCACAACTTGTAGATCCGGAAAATATCGAACTTCAGGTCCTGGAGGCGAAGAACCGGATCTGGAAGGGGGAAACCACCCAGGGGCTTTCGATCTACAAGGAGCTGTTGCAGAGGGCACCCGAACGGAAGGAGATCTGGGCGGAGGCGGGGAAGGTGGCCGCCTGGACGGGAAATTATCAGGAATCGATCTTCTTCTACACCCGGGGGCTGGAGCAGTTTCCCGATGACCTCGGTCTGACCGTCAACCTGGGGATGACCCATCTCTGGAAGGGGGATGTCGGTGAGGCGGAGGAATATTTTGAGACGGCTTATTCTCTCGTCACACGGAACCCGGAGCAGATGGAAGAACTGGCTTCGATATTCCGAATAAACGGCTACCCCCAGAAGGCCGTGGATGTGTACAAAAGGGGGATTGAACAGTTTCCCGATTATATCGATTTTTACCTTGAACTTCAGAGTCTGTATTCCATTATCAATAGGCAGGAGGAGGCCGAAGGGATTCTCGAAGAGATCACCGGGACTTTCGTCATGACCGACAGATTGCAGCAGTATATAGATACCTTCCGGTTGAAGACGAGTCTGAGGGAAACAATCATTGATACCTACGTGGAGCAGGTGAAGGCGTCACCAAACGACCTGGAGATACGAGAGTTGCTGGTCCAGACGTATCTGTGGAACAACAGAAGAGACAGGGCTATCGACCAGTATGTCGATATTTTGTCCACCTATGCCTACCGGCATTTCCGACAGCTCTACGATGAAGGCCCCGGTATAATGGAGTTGCTTGACACGGTACACCTCTATTTTACCTACTTCACCCGTTTTACCTCGGATTACCAGGACATACAGTCAAAAACCAACAGCCTCTACAAAGAGTATGAATACGCGACAAGGGGTCTTAAAGAGTACATAGAAAAGAAGGAAGCCGGAGAGGATCTAAAGGATGTAGAGGAGGCCCCGTCTCCGGAAGAGCGGCTTGAGAAGGCGGAAGCGGAACTCACGGCATTTCTGAAAACCCAGAGGCAGGTACTGGAGACGCTTGAAAGAGGCCGCTTTCGGTATGAAGAGATCAGGGAAGCCCTCGGACAGGCGGTGGACCAGGGCGCGCAGGAGAAGGACACCTTTGAAAAGGCCACCGAGGAGGTGGAGTGGGAATGGGAACGCGCTTTTTTCATAGACGAGTTAGAATCGACCTATAAGAATGAACCCGTCCTGGCCGGGCATGTAATGGGAAAAATTTTTCAAATCGAATCGAAACTGGAGACATCGGAAATGTTCCTTCGACGGGTATCCGAAGAAGAACATGTACAGCCGCCGAGTATCGTAGCCCTGGCGGAAACACTCCTGTGGCGGGGGAAGTGGGAGGATTTCAAAGAACTCCGTGATGAAAGGGAAGATCTACTCAAATCGTATATGCCCTATTACGGCGAGATCATGGATACCCTGGCCTCCTTTGAGACGGACGCGGGGGAACAGTATCTTTCTATACAAGCGGGCTCGCTTGCAGAGGATGTGCGGAACCTGAAGGATTCACTGATCGCCCAGAAGGAAAAGACCGATGCCCTCCTTGAAACCCTGCGTCGGGATTTGGATACACTGCACACCCTTCTCTATGAAAAAATGAAGCGCCAGTTCTACTACCTTGAGGTTGATACCCATCCGATTCGGTACAGGCTGGGGAGATACTACCTCGAAGAAGGGGCGGTTCTCAAGGCGAACGGACAGTTTGAGAAGGTACTGGACGTAGACCCATGGAACATCGATGCAAAATTCAACCTGGCCCTGGTCAGGCAGCGTTACGGAGACTGGTCTGAGGCTATGGATAAATATCATGAGGTTTACCGCGAAGATCCCTTCTATCCCAATGTAGCCGCCTCGTACAACCAGCTCGCGCGACAGCATCCCGACACTTTTTCTGTGAATACTCAGCTTACAGGGGATACACAGGAGGTTCATTTTTCGGGGAATATGAGTTTTTTGAACAACGTAAGTACCTTGTTTTCCTGGAAGGCGTGTTATGAGACCGAGGGGATTCGCTTGTTCAAGACCTATGACGGAGAAGAGGATGGTTCATACCAGACCCATCGATTCTCCCTCGGTATTCCCGTCAATCTCTTTTTCCTTCACACTACCCTCACCCCGGTCGCGGGGGTCACCCTTTACAGCGAACTGTTTGACGACAATATAGCCGCCGTGTTTCCCGATCCTGACGGAAGTCTGCCCATGGGCGAATTCGTTGAGTACTGGAAGGCCCGGCCCGTGGTCGCGGCGGATCTGGAGTTCGCATCGGGGTTTTTCAGAGCGATGGGTAGCTACGCCTATCAGACAGTGGAGGATACTTTCTATCCCGGACGGGAGTCTCTGTACGAACATAACGCCGAGCTCTCCCTGAACTATGCCCTGGAAGGTGCTCGGATCCCCTTTCTCAAGTATTCTTCGGTCAGGGGCTATGGAAACATGAGGGTCGTGGAGGACGGGAACATCCTCGGGTCCGTGTCGCAGGAGGGCTCCCTCGGTTTTCATCTTGCCGATAGTCCCTGGCTCAACCTCAATGTACTGGAGTCCGTTTCCTTTGATCATTCCGAAACGCCCTCATCCGAGGACGACAACGGGTATTATGCTCCCGACAGTGCCCTGACGGTGAAGGGAGGGCTTTACGTTTCTTCGTGGTTTTCTCTGAAGAACGAGAATTCCCTGGGGACTTCCCTGACGGTGACCGGCGGGGGCTACTGGGACAAGATGCTCGCCGACGATCCGGAGAACCCGGCGTTCAAGCTGGATGTGGCGGGAAGGATAGATTTTAACAAGAACCGGAACAACTACTACCTGGGTCTTTCGGGTTCCCAGAACTGGGATACCAAGACCGGGGACGCAGAGTACTGGTCCCTGACTCTCAACCTTGGAATGGAAGGACGGGTGCTGAAGCTTCTGGCCCCTTAGGGGTGTGTGATATCGGCGTAGTGCGGGGGAGGCGCGGGGCCTTTGAAGGTGAAGTGAAACATATTCTGACATTCCTGGAAGAAGCTATCCTTGAGAAGGGTGTCGATAAAGGTCGTTTTGTAGTACTCGATCTTTTCCTTTCCGATGCCCATCAGTGTAAGGAGCCTGTCCAATAGAATCTCCCGGCTTTCTGAGACTCCGATGTCGGAGATCTTGTCCGCCAGGATGTCGGCTATGCTGATGCAGAGGATCATCGATCGGTGCTCCGAGGTGATGTTTTCCCTTCCATGTTCCCTGGCGGTATCCACATACAGATCGGGAAAATTCCAATGGTGGAGGACGGAATCGCCG
>CAZJIN010000067.1:0-9542 GCA_964545955.1 uncultured Sediminispirochaeta sp. | reverse complement strand
TAAACGAAAACTATGACCTATCTTCCAGAAAGGGAATCTTTCCACAGAACTTCCAATCATCGACAATAAACTGGGAACAGATATCCAAACACAAGAATCGACCTTTTTTATATGAAGATATCGACAGTAGCCGCGAAGGAAAAGAACTATGCACGATCACCAGGTTCTTCATGGTCGACGAAAGAGATTCGGGCATCTATCTTGTGGTGCTTATCAACCAAAGACTGTTAGATGATACCTTTTCTCAAATAGAATGGATCGATGAAGGAGCCGGTATAGTCGTCGACGACAGAGGTACTATCCTCTCATCCAGAATCAATATAGAAATCGAAGATTCCCTGGTGGGAGAACTGGACGAGATTTTAAGCCTCTACGAGAACAGCGAAGAGTACGTTGAGATCAAAAGAGATAAACTGGCAATATCATTACTCAAATCTGATTTTCTTGATCTCTACTACATCATAATCACACCTGAGGAGGTGTATTACGGAAAAATCAGGCAATTTCAGACGCTTGCAGTAGCTGTGCTGATCATTTGTCTGTCTGCCGGTCTCTACCTCTCCTGGATCTTCTCGCGAAAAAGATATTTACCGATACTCTCTCTTGTAAATCTTTTCGGGAACGAAAGAGTCAACAGGATGTACCTTAACTATACGAACGAATTCGAGATTCTTGAAACGGAGATTAAATCGGTTATCAAAGAAAACGAAAGTGTAAAGGAGACTTTTGAAAAAAATAAGTTAGGGCTTAAAAGACTATTTCTCAGGAGGCTTTTAACTGGTGAAGAGATCGACAGCACAATTGTATTGGATATAGGTAGTTCGATAGGAATAGATTTTCCTCACGAGTATTTTTGTGTCCTGATAATCGATCCCATAGAAGAAGGCAGCACAGGCTTCCTGAATCTAAAAAAAGAAATCAACATAGAATTGGAAACCATCGAGAATGAATTCAACTGTTTTCTCTTTGTGTATTCCGGAAAATTTGTGGGGATAATCAATATCGAAACAATGACGGATTATTCTATATTGGCGGAACAGCTTGGCAAGATCGCCGGTTATCTTAGAGAGAGAATAGCGAGCAAATTTATTGTGACCGCAGGTAAAATATACTATTCATTATCCGGTATCTCAATCTCTTATAGCGAAGCCCTTCAAGTACTGGAATATCGAAATCTGCTTGGTCAAAAAGTTATTCATTTATTCACCGAGTTGAAAGAGCTCAAACGAAACAAAAAATTTCATTATCTCTCATATTTGGAAGATGAATATAAGATTTACAATCTTCTCACCGCGGGGAAATATTATGATGCGAACATCCTTCTCAATAAGAACATCGAAACTATCGAAGAAAGCTATGTAGATGTAGAAATACTTAAAATTAGGCTTGCCGGTTTCAAGAATATTCTTATAGAAGCGTTGAATATGATATTGCGAAACGACAATGAGAATCTAAAAAAATATGTAAAGAAGATCATAACGAGCAAGAGTTTCCACCAATTTAAAACAGATGTGGACGATATGCTTCTGCAGCTCGAAGAGATCTCACCGGAAAAAACCAGGACTGATCTCGTCTCCAAGGCAAAGGAATACATTAAAAAGAATTTCGACGATAAAAACATCTCAGTGACCCTGATCGCTGAGAAACTTGGTATAACTCCACAACATCTTTCAAAAATATTCAAGGAAATCAATGGTACGGGTCCGCTTCAGTATATCAACAACTGCAGAATAGAAGAGGCAAAAAAGATTCTGATAAATGAGCCGGAGATAAACATAAAGGACACCACTAATATTGTCGGTTATTATAATGAAATTACCTTCATTAGAAATTTCAAGAACTCAACCGGATTGAGTCCCGGCAAGTACAGAAAAGTGATGGTCGGACAGAGAGGATCTTAGGATTGATCTCTCGTATTCCTGTTCAACAGATTTTTTACAGAAGATTAAAAATGGTTCATGATTTACATCTCCCTTTCCTGTCTATATATTCATTTCTGTTAACATCTTAAATTCTATGTATTTCGCGGATTTTCTTTACAGGTTACTATAATAAAAACAAGGAGCGATCTGCAATGAAAATTGGACTGGACACGGAAAGCTGCCATCTCCTGTTCCACAATGGAAGAATAGATCTCTTCGGCTTCATAGATAAAGCCGCAGAGATGGGGATGGACGGTGTGATGATCAATATCATTCACATGGAGGGAGATTCGGAATATATCCATCCGAGATGGGGCTGCCTCGGTGGGGATGGTTCTGAATATCTCGAAAGGGTACAAAATGCCCTTCGTACACATAACCTATACGCAGAACTCGCAATGCGTGGTACGGATTCGAAACTCCTGTCGGAAGCTGTTGAACTTGCCCATAAGATTGGAGCCGACCTTCTAAGGACATATTGCTGTTTTGGTAAGTATGATGAGAACTCACTGAGGGAGGCCCCGGAGAAGATACAAAAGATTGTTCCCCTTTTAAAAAAATACCGAATCAGGTTCGCCCTAGAGAATCATGAAGAAGAAGTTGCGGATGAAATTATCGATATTATAAAAAGAGTGAACAGCTCATGGGTAGGGGCGCATTGTGACATAGGCAATTCTATGATGGCCTGGGAAGAACCAACGGAAGCGGTACGCAAACTAGCCCCTTATACATTCACCTCTCATTTCAAGGACCATATAGTAATCAAGGACGATGAAGAATACAAAATATGTGGTGTTCCTCTCGGGAAAGGAAACATCGATATCGATGAATGTTTCCGTTTGCTTTACCAGGAATCAACCCTCCAACGAATTAATATCGAACAAACATACCCTTTCCTTTCAGTATTTAAAAGAGAGCGAGGCACAGGGGGTGTTTTTGAAATTGGAGAAGGCGCTTTCAAAGTAGAGTCCCCACCTTTTGACTTTCTTCCGCTCAATCCTGAGGACTATTATTCACCTCCCACCAGATATATAGATGTCATGGTAAAGAAGCAGCTTGCCGGACTGGAGGAATCCGTGAGGTACATGAAAAAAATAAGGGATAAATACTGCTAAAGTACCGGTTCCCGGTCACTCTTCGAATATCGCCGTCAGTTCCGATTTCGTAAAACGCTTCAACCCTGCGGAAATATCTTCCGGAATCTCGCTACTCCTCAAGATTTTCGCAGGGTCAGGTTTCTCTGCAAGATGAAGCAGGGCTTTGTTCATTTTATCCAGGTAAATTTCCAGACTATCAGGATTTTCTCTCAGCTCCCGAATCTCTACCACAGTCAGCGTCTCGAGCTCTTTAAGGGCAGCAAGTTTCACACAGCCATCCCCTAGCCTGCGAAACAGGTCTTCCAGGTCCTCCGGCCGCATCGCCGTGGTAATTCTTAAAATCAGGTAATTCATCGGCGGTAGATTTTCCGCTTCATATCCGAACTGTGCCCCGGGTCGGCTGATAAATCCTGAATCGTCCCTGCAATGGTTGTAGTTCATAAAGTACACCATCAGGTCCTTGCTGCTTCGAATACAGGAAGGAAGATTTCGACGTTCGAATTTGAAAAGAAGATACCATCCGGCGTCCGGATCGTTAAGTTCAATGAAGCATTTGCCTATCTCGCTGTTAATCTCTTCTACATATCCACGGGCCCTGTGAATCTGTTTGCGTATGTATACACTGTTGTCGTCAATCCACTTTCTGGATGAAAAAGCGTAGGCCGCGACAACTCCTATTTCATTGGAAACCTCGATACCGTCACAACCCTCATTGTCGAGGAGTTTTTCCATCCTCGTTATGAGGCTCTTACTGTCGCCGGGCATCCATATTCCGCTTGTGGCAAATCCTATTCTGGCGGAAGCATATCCAAGCGTCTTGGAGGGGGATACTAGGGTGATCGTATAGTCGAACATACGGTCGTCCCCTTCAGTGACGGAGGCAATGGAAAAGATTTCCAGACCCTGTTTCAGGATACTGCCGTTATACACCTGATCTGCAATCACATAGATGGGATTGTCGGGGTGCGTCCGGTTGTAGTTCAGCACCACTGAGGCGATCCCTCTCATTTGTTCCTCCGACATGATCTCTCCGGAGGGATTTGCCACTACGCTCAGGTATGCCGCCCTGATATCTTCTCTTTTTTCCAGTTCTTTCATAAGATGCCGGGCATCCATTCGTTCAATTACCTTTATCCGGCTATTGTGGAAGGACGGCGCCTTGACCAGGCTCTGGTAATGCCCCCTTGGTACAAGAATGGTCCCGCTTTTCCTTCGCCTTATATCCCATCCTTTTTCATCGAGATCGACATCCTCCGTCATGAATGCATTCATCAAAGTGTGGTAAAGGTTCTTGAACCCAGTTCCCATTAAAACCTGGGCTTCTCCCACGGGAATTTCCAGATTTCGAAAATAGTTTCGCATGAGAGTGAGCCCCTCTTTTTGCCCTGAGGTATATTCGAGATAACCCGTGGATCCGATTTTTTGAGCTTTCTGATAGTCGAGAAATTCTACAAAGGAGAGTTTCTTTTTTTCAGATTTTCGCCATAAATCCCGGTACCCCTCATGGAGATTTATAAAATACCCCTTTTCCGGAGAAAATCTTTCCAGCAGTTCCTCCAGGGGTAGCTGCTCCTTCTCGGCACTCGAGGCGAGATACCCGAGGAGGGAAGTGTGATGCAGCGTATGATGTGCGTGGGCTTCAAGGGCCATCGGATGCGGGTGGAAGAAGAATTGTCCTCCCACATGTGCATTTATTGCCGCCGGATTTCCCGTCAGTTCCGACTCTTTTGAAGCCATGATGCGGCCAATTTCATTGTAGTAACAGAGGGTCCCCGGTAGAATTTCTTTCATTCCAGCTGTACTCCTTTTGAGTTAGTTATTACAAATCTATATGTATGTAATCCGTTCCCTGAAGATCACTTCAAAGCAGGATCGAGTATATCTCTTACCCAGTCGCCGACAATACTCATCGAAAGAGTCGTGATGAAAATCGTGATTGCCGGAATTATCGCAAGCCACCAGGCAGCAAGTATAAAATCTCTCCCAAATCCCACCATGTTTCCGAGACTCGTATTGGGAGGCTGTATTCCGAGGCCGAGAAAACTCAAGGAAGTCTCCATCATGATCACTTTTGGGAAATTCATCGTCATATTGACAAGAAGGGTATTGCCGACGTTCGGTAGTATGTGTCGGAGATAAATCCTCACAGGAGAAGCCCCGAAGGTTCTCACCGCAACCGCATAGCCCTGCTCTTCCGCGGAGATTGCCAGCCCTCTGGCAAACCTCGCGTACCGTTCCCATCCATAGATCCCCATTATCCCGATAAATAAAACCATGCTGTTGTCGAAGAAAGCAATTACCGCAAGGGCCAGAATCATGAAAGGCAGGCTTGCCTGAAAATCAACAAGCATCATGATGAATTCATCTACAAAACCTCGGAAATGAGCTGAAACAAATCCGAGGGTGGTACCAAGAATTGCACAAATTATCGTGCCCAATATGGCAACGAGAAGACTGAGTCTTATTGAAAAGAAGAGTCGACTGAGTATATCCCGCCCAAGATCATCGGTCCCGAAAAAATAGCTCGCATCACCACCTTCCATCCATACAGGGGGAAGTAGCCGGGATTCAAGGTTGATCTTCTGATAATCATAAGGAGCAATCCAGGGAGCCAGTGAACCTATAAGGATCATGGAAAGAATCCATATCGCCGCAATCATAACCACCAAAGAATTGGATGCTATGGTTTTTCGGCGCGAGACTTTTCTGTTTCCATTTGTCTTTCTATTATACATTGCTTATTCACCCCTTCTCACGATACTAACCCGGGGATCGAGAATTCCGTATAGTACATCTACAAGGAAATTTGTAATCACCATTGAGCCGCTGATGAAGATAATTATGACCTGAACAACGTTATAGTCTCTATGCTTGACGGAATAGACCAGTAGTCTTCCAATTCCAGGCCAGCCGAATATGGTTTCCGTGATCACACCTCCGGCAATGATAAGTCCGATCCAGAAGCCCATTATTGTTACGATCGGGATAGAGGCATTTGGGAGTGCGTGGAAACGAACGACCTTCCACCATGAGAGCCCTTTCGCCACCGCCGTTTTGATATAGGGTTGATAAAGAACCTCAAGCATTGCGGAGCGTGTAAACCGGGCAAATACCGCTGATTCCACAAAGGCCATGGTGATCACTGGGAGTACAAAATGGCCCCAGGTTGCACTCCCTGAAGAAGGAAGCCAGCCCAGTTTTACCGAGAAAATGAGTACCAGAATTATTCCGACGACGAAGGTTGGCGTACTGTAACCTGAAACCGCAAAAGTCATTATCAAGTGGTCCCTTCGGGTGTTGTGATAAAGGGAAGCAAGCAAACCCAGGGATATTCCAACTAAAAAAGTCAAGAATGTGGCAATCATCATAAGAATAAGGGTATTTGGAAATCTGGACAAAACGGCCTGAAGCGCGCTTCTCCCCTCGAGAATCGACAGTCCCAAATCACCTCTCAATGCATTTACTATAAAGGTAAAATACTGGACGCTCACAGGCTGATCGAGTCCCCATTTTGCCCTGAAAGCTGCTACCGCTTCCGGACTTGCCTCGAGTCCCAGCACCGAAATAGTCGGATCTCCGGAGGCTCTCAAAATAAGAAACACGAAGGTAGTGATGAACCACACGGTAAGGATAGCCCGGAAAACTTTTCTGAGAATATACGAAATTTTCATACATTGGCCCCCTCTTTCACTGCAAAACAGGCAATTTTTCTACCATCGGAAAAAGTATTCAGCGGAGGCTCCTTCAACGAGCACTCGGGTTTCGCGATGGGACACCTTGGATGAAACTTACATCCTGAAGGCGGATTCAGGAGACTCGGGATCTCGCCTTCCAGTATTGTCTCTTCCCTTTTCACCCTGGGATCGGGTATAGGAATCGCATTGATTAAGGATTTTGTGTATGGGTGAAGTGGATTATCAAAAAGTGTATCCCTGTCGGCGAATTCAACAATATTACCCATATACATCACCGCAGTTCTGTCGCAGAGATGCCTCACCATAGAAAGGTCATGACTGATGAAGAGAAGGGTTATTTCTCTTTCTTTCCGAATTTCCATTAGAAGATTGACGACTTGAGACTGTATTGAAACATCAAGAGCAGAAATCGGTTCATCGCATATGAGCAGTTCAGGCTCAAGAATCATTGCCCTGGCCAGTACCACCCGTTGACGCTGACCACCTGAGAGCTGATGAGGGTACATTTTTCCATGGCTCTCCTTCATTCCGACTGCCTCCAGCAGGGACACAGCTTTTCTGTAATACTCCTTACTATTTTTCCTCCCATAGTGGATGATGAGAGGCTCATAAATCTGTTCGATTACAGAAATCCTCGGATTCAAAGCTCCCATGGGGTCCTGGAATACATACTGAATATTTTTTCGAACTCTCTTTTTTCCCTTCCCCCTCAAACCCGTGAGCTCACCGGAGCGATATTGCAAAGATCCTTCGGTGGGAGAATAAATATCCATTATGATTTTAGCGGTTGTCGATTTTCCACATCCGGATTCTCCCACAAGGCCAAGGGCTTCACCTTTGTAGATACTGAAGTCAATACCGTTCAGTACGTGTACATAGGAATTTTTTTTCCAGGGCAACTTTGTTTTTCCTATGAGGAATTTTTTCTTAAGTCGATCTACCTTTAGGATTTCTTCCTTCCCGATTTTCTGGTCAACTAAAGTGTCCACACTGCCCCTCCTCCACAGGATTAAAACAGAAATAGTGCCTCGTTTCTTCGGTGACGGCAACAGGAGAATTGTCCCTGCATCTACGCTCGGCATGTGTACAACGTGCGACAAAAGGACATCCCGGGGGAAAGTCCTCGGGAACCGGAACAACCCCTTCAATGGTATAGAGTTTTTCACTTATCCGATCGATTCTCGGTTTCGAAGAAAGGAGTCCGGAAGTATAGGGATGTCGTGGGTTCACAAGAACTTCCTCCACCCTACCATACTCCATGATTTTCCCTCCGTACATGACGGCGGCCCTGTCGCATGTCTCAGCAACTACCCCGAGATCGTGGGTCACAAGTATGATTGCCATATTTCTCTCTTTTCTCAGCTTCTTCAGCAATCTCAGGATTTGAGCCTGAATGGTTACATCAAGTGCTGTGGTAGGTTCGTCGGCAATGAGAAGACGAGGATTCCCCGCCAGCATGATCGCAATCATTACCCTCTGATTCTGACCTCCGGAAAGCTGATGGGGGTATTCTCCCATCCTTCTTTCCGGATCCGGGATCCCAACCTCTTTAAGCAGTCCTATCGCTTCATTTTTGATGCTCCCCATGCTGTCGCCGGACACATCTTTTCTGAGCAGCAAAGCTTCCATCAGTTGCCTTCCCACAGTCTGAACCGGATTGAGTGAACTCTGGGCGTCCTGGAAAATTATTGCGATTTCCCGCCCCCTGATTGATACGATTTCATTCTCCGAGATATCCAGCAGGTTCTTCTCGTCAAAAATCACCTCCCCTTCGGTCCACCCCTTTTCTCCCAGAAGTCTGACTATGGAGTAACAAGTAACGCTTTTCCCACTTCCGGACTCACCAACAATACCGAGGATTTCTCCCGCCCGTACTTCCAGATCAATTCCCCGAACAACGGGCATTCCTCCATGACTCCCATTGAAACCGACGGAGAGATTTTTTATTTCAATCAGGGGTTTTACAATTTCCTGATTCAACATTTCTTGTCTCCTGTTTTCCTGTTAAATTTTAAGTGTCTTAGAAACCATCATTGCCCAGGCTTCGTTTCCTGAGTGCAAGAAGAGTCAGGAATTCAAATACTATATTCGATGCAAGACAGGATGTTATCCCGGCAGGATCGAGATCAGGCAATACTTCCACTACATCGAAGCCAACAAAATTCAAGCCCTTCAGACCTCTGATAAGACTCAAGGCTTCACGGGAAGTAAAACCCCCGGGAATGATAGTACCGGTTCCCGGAGCATAAGCAGGATCACACACATCGACATCAAAGGAGACAAAGACCTTGTTGCCGCCGACAGTTCTGTGTATTAGTTCGATAACTTTTTCGAAGCCCATCGCCAGAGCTTCCTCCGCGGTCACTACGGTAAAACCACGGTCTGTAGATTCTCTTAAAGAATAATCCCCGTAGTATGTTCCGCGCATTCCAATCTGTATCGATTTTTCCGGAACAAGCAGTCCTTCATCGCAGGCTCTGCTGAAAGGAGTCCCATGGGTGTACTTCTTCCCGAAATAGGAATCTGCGGTGTCAAGATGGGCATCCAGGTGAACGAGGGAAACGGGACCGTGTTTTTTCACCAGCGCTCTCAATTCCGGTACAGTTATAGAGTGGTCGCCACCGATCACAAGGGGAATTACATTCTTGTCCATGAATATTTGCATTTCCCCGGCAACTTGCGCGTACGTATCTATTATATAGCCTGGAAGGACATGCAGATCTCCATAGTCAACACCCGAAATGTACTTGAAAATATCAATTTTATGGTACGCATTGTGTTCCACGCCAGAAGAAGTTTCCCCAACTTGTCTGAATCCATTTCCTCAA
>CAZJIN010000066.1:0-9676 GCA_964545955.1 uncultured Sediminispirochaeta sp. | reverse complement strand
GGGCTGTAGATCATGGTGTTTATCCCTACCATTTCTCCATTCGTGTTGAGGAGTGGTCCCCCAGAATTCCCGGGGTTGATGGACGCGTCGGTCTGAATCATATCCCGAATAACCAGGTTCCTTGAGGTCCTCACCGGCCTTCCCAGTCCTGAGACGATTCCTGTAGTGAGGGTTCGGTCATATCCGAAGGGATTTCCTATGGCCAGGACCATCTGTCCCACTCGAAGGTTTGAGGAATCCCCGAAGGAGATGGTGGTGAGTTTTTTATCACCGGGATCGAACTCCACCATGGCCAGGTCGTTCTCGGGGTCTTTGCCGATCACCTTGCCCTCATACTGGCTTCCGTCATGCAAGTTGAGAAAGACTTTATAGGCATCCTTGACTACGTGGTAGTTTGTCAGGATATAGCCCCGCTCATCAATGATTGAACCGGAACCGGTACCCCCTTCCTGCGGTACCGGCTCGAGAAACCAGTTGAGGCTGAGTGTTTCTGTGGTGATATTCACGACCGCCGGATTGAACCTCTGGTATACACTGATATTTCGTCTTTCATAATCGGTGAGACGGGTGTCGTAGTCGGATACGCTGTACATATCAACTTCCGGGTCCCTCTCAGTCCCCTGTTCCGGACCTCCGGAGATGGAATCTGTCCCGCCGTAGATGCCTGAGGTGTTTGCAGCGGGACCCGTCTCGCGTACCCCGGAGCCGCCCCCCGCGTTCGGCGTAACGGCTGTTTCATCGGAGGATAAACCTATCCAGGAAAAAACGGGAACCCCTAAACCGACGAGCAATAAAAGCACTATTACTACAGCGCTGAGCATATAGAAAAACAGCTGACCGCGTCCGTTTTTTCTCATTCCAACCTCCCCTCTATTGTTTCAGTATATGCATTGAAAAGGAATTTGGGAAGCACCGCGCGCGAGCACCTGGTCCGAGCACCTGGTCCGAGCACCTGGTCCGAGCACCTGGTCCGAACACCTGGTCCGAGCACCGCGCGCGAGCACCGCGGCCGGGGCTTTCTCAGAACGCGGCAGACCGAGGGGCTCTATACCTCCTTCCAGAAATAGTCTCCATCGGCAAACCGACGCAGATAAAGGGCCTCCCGAAGGTGTTCACCAAGAATAAATTCGTTTCCCTCGAGATCGGCGACGGTCCTCGCTATTTTCAATACCGAGTGGCTCGCCCTGAAAGATAGACCGAGGCGTACGACCCCCTCATCCAGTATTTTTGTACCCTTCCCGTCGAGGCGGCAGAAACTTCGCAGTTCCGCCGGTCCCATCTCGGCGTTTCGCATCATCCCTCGGTCGAAGAACCGTTCATGCTGCTTTTCTATCGCAGATGCTACGCGAACCCGCATTCCGTCGGTGGTTTCTCCTTCTCCGCTCGCCTCGCCACTGTCTCCAATGTTCCCGCCCGGCAGCAGGGGCTCCACGGGCACCCTAATATCAATGCGGTCGAGAAAGGCGGCTCCCAGTTTTTTCCAGTAACGGTGCAGGTCCATTGGACTGCACATGCAGACGGATCCCTGTTGTCCCAGTTTTCCGCAGGGGCAGGGATTCAGCGCCAGCACGAGCTGAAAACGGGCCGGATACCAGTAGTGATATCCGGAACGCGCGATCTGGACCGTTCCGCGCTCTATAGGCTCTCTCAAGGATTGAAGCAATCCTGTGGAGAATTGCATCGCCTCATCGAGTACAAGGACCCCATGATGGGCATAGGAGATTTCCCCCGGCTGGAACAGTCCCCCACCACCTATCATTCCTTCACGGGAAGCGGTATGGTGGGGTGCCCTGAACGGCGGGTGCTCGATGAGCCCCACACCTTTTGGTAACTTGCCACCGATTGAATAGATGCGGGTAACCTCGATGGATTCATCTCTACTGAGAGGCGGGAGCAGACCGGGAATACGAAAGGCGGCCATGGTTTTTCCCACACCGGGAGGACCAAAGAGAAGCATATGGTGACGCCCCGCCGCGGCTATCTCACAGGCTCTTTTGAGGTTTTTTTGACCTCGCATATCGGCAAAATCCAGGTTACGGTATTTATGCGTTTCAAAATCTATTGTTCCAGCCTCGCGGAGGCAGCTCGACCACGGGCTGACCGAGGGGACCTCTGGGGAGCTTCGTTTCTCCTCGAGCAATTCCCGCTTCCCATGGAGCAACAGCGTAAAAATGTGTGGGAGTTGTTTGAGATGCTCGACCCCAAGTACATCGGTTTCCCCAAGGACTTTTGCCTCCGCCAGGTTGTCCCCGGGTACCATAAAAACCCCCTTCTCCGCAAATCCAGCGGACAGCAGAGCGGCAAGCACTCCAGGAACTCCGCGCACCTGGCCGGAAAGCCCAAGTTCTCCGAGGATAAGCAAACTATCCGGACCTTCCGCGGAAAGCTGGTCTGCCGCTGCGAGTATTGCCGTGGCAATGGGAAGATCAAGGCCCGTTCCCATTTTTTTTACCCCCGCGGGGGCAAGGTTGATCAATATTCTTTCACGGGGCATTCGAAACCCCGAGTTGCGTATGGCGGCCCTCACCCGTTCTCTGGATTCCTTCACCGCGCTATCGGGAAGCCCCACGATATCCATTCCGGGAATGCCCCGTCGAAGATCAACCTCGACCTTGACGATATCCCCCTCATATCCGCCGCCGACATAACTGTAAATATGCATCATGTCCCTCCTCACAACTAAAGAGAGGAGGAAAAGAGTCGTTCTACTTCAATTTTTCGTGCTTTTTTGTAAAAAAGGACCGCCTTCCTAAGAAGGCCTCCCTGTTTTGTCAGCGATAATACCCTGCTGAACCGGCTTTACCCCTTTTGCTGTCGGGCAATCTCCTCCTGCACCATGGTGTCGCACCTTTCGTTCAATTCATTGCCGGCGTGGCCTTTTACCCAGTGCCATTTCAGTTCGAGGCCGGTGCTCTGTGCCTTCAGGTCCTGCCAGTACTCCTGGTTCTTTACCGGTTTTTTTGCGCTGGTCCGCCAGCCGTTGCGTTCCCAGTTGTGGATCCAACTGGTGATCCCGTTTTTTACATACTGCGAATCGGTGTATAACTCTACAGGACGGGAAGCTCCGTTGAAATCCTTACGGGCGGTCCGCAGGGCTTCGATAACCGCGGTGAGTTCCATTTTGTTGTTGGTGGTGTAAGCTTCTCCGCCTGAACACTCCCGCCTGGTGCTTCCCTCCAGAAGTACAAAGGCCCAGCCTCCCGGACCGGGATTGCCGCTGCACCCACCGTCGGTGTAGATGATCAGGTTCTTTTCTTCCATATCTCCGCCCCATCAAGTAGTCTTATGCGTCCCAAGGTACGCCATTTCGAGGACCGGAATCAAGGGCCATTCAGAGGCATTCTCAGTATTGAAAGTGTTATACACTTTCAATACTGAGAATTGCTGTCCCCGATTGACGACTGTATCGGCCCTGCGTATACTGAATACACCGGAAATGGGGAATGCCTATTCCCGTGGGAGGGAACAATGCCGGAGCAACTGATACTTAAAAATATGGAGTTCATCAAAGTATTGCCCTATTGGGCTCAGGACCTCTCCTACAAATACTGCTCCAAGACCACCAATTTATACATCATCCACGGAAACATCCGTGATTTTCTTCCCAATAAAATGGTTGAGGGTGAGTTCATTTTTGTACGGGTTCAGGAGTTTATCTCCGAGGTTCTCTTCGGAAATCGTGATATCATCGCCTATTACGACCGTTCATCGGGTATCAACTTCTGCACCTCCGAGATGCGCAAAGAATACCTGAAAGAAATGCACCGGCTTTTCCCCGAAGAGGACCAGGAAGACTTTATTTCAAAAACACCGAACAAGGCCTTCGACTATTTGGAAAAATATTTTCTCCTGAATATTCCGAGGAAAAAAAGAATCGTACTTATCATAGACTATGCAGAGACTATCGTACCACAGACAGAGCTGTCGAGAATGGATGAGGAAGACCGCTATAGCATGGTTACCCTCAACCGTTGGGCCCATGACCCCATCTTCACACAGGGGGATGTGTCCATTATTCTCCTCACGGAAAACTTGGCCGATATCAGTCCCCGCCTGGTCAGCTCCCCCCATACGGTGAAAGTAAACATCCCCATCCCCGATGAGAAGGTGAGACACAGTTTTCTCGAATCACTTTCACGGAAGGGAGAACTCATGCTCGAGTACCGGCTCAACTGCGAAAGGATCGCAAAGATCACCAGCGGCCTCAACCTTATGAACCTGAACCATATTGCCGCCGAATCGTACCAGGAGGACCGGCCGATTTCAATGAGCTACCTGCAACAGCGAAAAAAAGAGATCATAGAGAACGAAGCCTCCGGACTCCTGGAGTTTATCGAATCGGAACATGACCTTTCCATGGTCAGCGGTCATGGTTTTGTGAAAAAAAGATTCAAGAACGCCGCCCGGGCGATCAAGCAGGGGCGGCTGGATGTACTGCCCATGGGATACCTGATATCCGGGCCGGTGGGTACCGGAAAATCCTTCATGGTCACCGCTTTTGCCGGTGAGATCGGCATCCCCATCGTGAAGTTCCGCAACTTCCGTTCAAAATGGCAGGGCGTTACAGAATCCAACATGGAGAAAGCCCTGAATATACTGAAGGCCATGGCACCGGTGGGGGTAATGATCGATGAGGCCGACGCCTTTCTCGGAGATCGGAACCAGGATGGTGACTCCGGGACCAGTAACAGGATTTTCGCCCAGCTGGCTTCTTTCATGGGCAATACCGAATACAGGGGAAAAATCATCTGGTTCCTTATCACCTGTCGACCCGACCTTCTCCCCATCGACTTGAAGCGTCAGGGGCGGGCTGAAGAGCACCTTGCCCTTTTTTACCCGGAGACCCACGCGGACAGGGAAGATCTCGTGGATACTCTCATTCGCAAGTTGAAAATAAAAATCCAGAAATTCAATATCGCCGATCTTCTAAAACGCTTCCATTTTGAGAGCTCCGGAGCGGATCTAGAGGCCATTCTCATTCGGGCCAAATTCAACGCGGCCATGCAGAACCACGTGATCATTACCCGTGAAGATTTGGAGACGGCCATCCAGGATTTTATCCCCCCCGCGTATCCCCATGAGATTGAGCTTCAGAACCTGGTTGCCGTACTTGAATGTACCAGCAGAGAAATGGTGCCGAAACGGTTCCGCAACCTCGATCGTACGAAAATCGTTACACAGATAAGAGAACTGAAAGAATTACTCGGCGAGGAACACTCATGATGACAATTACCCGCAGCCCCTACGATATCACCGCGGACGGGCAGGCGGTGGACCAGTTCTCTGTCGCAAACTCCAGGGGGGTATCCTTCAGGCTTATCACCTACGGTGCCACACTCACATC
This sequence comes from uncultured Sediminispirochaeta sp., assembly GCA_964545955.1. Lineage (GTDB taxonomy): Bacteria > Spirochaetota > Spirochaetia > DSM-16054 > Sediminispirochaetaceae > DSBN01. The sequence goes on along the minus strand of CAZJIN010000066.1, from coordinate 4,332 downwards.
GGTCAAAGTCCCCGACAGGAAGGGGCAAATCGGAGAAATCACCCTCGGCTTTGATTCACTACAATCTTACGAAGGGGACCATCCTTTTTTCGGCGCCACCGTCGGAAGATTCGCGAATCGCATCGCTAATGGGCGGTTCCATATAGGGGAGACGGAATACCTGCTCGAAAAAAACAACAAGGGGATCCACCATCTTCACGGTGGAACCGCAGGCTTTAACCGTCGGGTGTGGGAAGCCTTTCCTATAAAAAAAGAGAAGGAAGCGGGGATCACCCTCACCCTGAGCAGCCCCGACGGAGACCAGGGCTACCCGGGCAAGCTTGATGTTCGCCTTGACGTGATGTTAAGCGAGGAGAATGAACTCTCTTTGAAATACGAGGCGATGGTCGACGCGCCCTGTCCCGTCAATTTGACCAACCATACCTACTGGAACCTCGCCGGTGAGTGCGGCGGCGAGATCGGGGGACATGTGGTCCGGCTCAATTCACCCGGCTATCTCGAGGTGGATGATACCCTTATCCCCACCGGAAACATAATTCCCGTGGAGGGAACCCCCTTTGATTTCACTTCCCCCACACAGCTCTCCGAAAGACTCCAACTCACCGGGGGATTTGACCACTGTTTTACCCTGTCCATGGAAAACGCCCTCTCCATACCTGCCGCCGAGATATATGAACCCGAAAGCGGTCGGAGGATGTCTGTTTTCACCATCTCTCCGGGTATTCAATTCTACACCGGCAACTTTCTGAACTCCCTGGCAACCAGATGCGGAAGAGCACACCCCCACCACGCCTTCTGCCTCGAGACGGAAGAATACCCGGACGCGATGAATCATTCGAATTTTCCGGAGGCTATCCTCAAACCAAAGGAACATTACCTCCGCAAGACCGTGTATCAATTCGGAGTAAAGGATTAGATAACTCCATTATTTTTTAAAAAAGGAAACAGCCATGAAAGATCAAACACCACTACACCTTGATTTTATCCTGACCGACGTTCAGGCTACTTCAAAAAAGGAAATTCTTCAGATTCTCGCCGAACATGCAGGGAAAAGCAGGGTGCTCAACAATTTCAAACCCGCGGAACTGGCCAAAAAGCTCGAACAGCGGGAAGCCATGGGAAGTACCGGCTTCGGAGACGGGGTTGCCATACCCCACTGTGCCATAGACGGACTGGAAGATTTCGTGCTTGGAATGATGATCATTCCTTCCGGTATCGATTTTACCGCCATCGATGGGAAACCGGTAAAACTTCTTTTTCTCATTATTGGCCCATCGGAAAAGCGTAACCGGCACATCAAGATCCTCTCCGCCATCAGCAAGATGGTAAAAACGCCGGGGGTCACCGAACGATTGATGGAGATGAAGGATACCGATGCGATCGAAACACTTCTGAAAGAACACCTTACCATCCGTGAAGAAAAACCGGACACGGAGGGATACTGTCTCCTCAATGTGTATATACAGAAGGAGGACATCTTCAGTGATGTACTCGAACTACTCTCATCAGAAGTGGAAGGCTCCCTGACGGTCATCGAGACCCAGAACGCGGGGGAATACCTCAACCGCCTCCCGCTATTTTCCACCTACTGGACTGAGGGAAGTTCCACCTTCAACCGTCTGATCCAGGCTGTAGTACCGAAATCACACTGCAACAACCTGATACGCCGAATAAACCTGATCGAGGATACCTTTTCCGAAGATTCCGGGGTACTGATTACCGCCCAGGAATTGCTCTATTCTTCCGGATCAATCGACTTTTGAATAATAGACTTTTGAAAATGAGTGGTTACTAAAATGGAAATACTGAACACACTACAACAGGGAGTACATACCCTGAACATGCCGATGCTCCTGGTGGTCGGCGTCATGACCCTTGCGGGCCTGTACCTCGGAAAGGCGAGCAGGTTCGTTAAACTTCCCTCCATCATCGGCTTCATGTTGGTGGGAGTAATGCTCGGCCCAAGCCTCTTTGACCTCCTCTCGGAGGCGATCCAGGGTGACCTCGGCTTCATTACCGAAATAGCCCTCAGTTTTGTGGCTATTAGTATCGGTCTGGAGCTGAAGATGTCTACCCTGCGCCAACAGGGGATCGCTATAATAGTCATAATAATTTTTGAATCCCTCTTGGCGTTTATCCTCGTCACCGCGGCAATCACCTGGTTCACCGGAGACCTTGCCATGGGCCTGATCTTCGGGGCTATCGCCCCGGCCAGTGCTCCCGCCGGTACGGTTGCCATCATCCAGGAATACAAAGCGAAGGGAAGCCTTACAAAGGCCCTCTATTCGGTGGTCGGCTTCGACGACGGTCTTGGTATCATTATTTTCGGATTTGCCTCGGCCATCGCCAAAAGCGTCATTACCCAGTCCACGGGAACGGAGGTGCAGAGTTTTGGGGCATTGATCTCCCCCCCCGTGATTGAAGTATTTCTCAGTCTGGTAGTCGGCTCTTCCATCGCCCTTCTCTTCGCCTTTCTCGGTCGCCGCCTTTCCAACAAAAGGGACATCTTCATCCTCCTGTTCGCGGTGGTCCTCATCTCCGCAGGACTCAGCGCCCCCCTTCATATTTCCCTGATCCTCACCAATATGGTGACCGGCTTTATCATTGTGAATACCCAGTCGAACAGCCTTATCAAAAAGATCGAAGAGGAGCTTTCAAACGTGATGCCCCTTCTGTTCGTTCTGTTCTTCGTCCTTGCCGGTGCCAATCTCCACGTCGCCGCGCTTCCCTCCCTCGGACTGCTTGGGATTATCTATATCGCGGGCCGAACTACAGGCCTCATGGGGGGTGCGGCCCTCGGCGCTACTATTGGTCGTGCGGAACCGAAGATCAGAAAGTACCTCGGAATGGGGATTCTCAGCCAGGCAGGGGTCGCTATCGGTCTCTCCCTGATCGTAAAACACGAATTTTCAAGCCTTGGAGTCCGGGGCGCGGAAATCGGAAGCACCGTCATTACGACGGTGACCGCGACTTGTATCTTCTTTGAGTTGATCGGTCCAGTTCTCACAAAAATCGGGCTTCAAAAGGCGGGAGAAATTAAAGGGGAAATTAAAACGGAAAATTAATACGGAGTCGTGAGAAAAACCCAGCTCGGTAGCTCCCATAGCTCCTTCCGGGCGGCTAGGGCAATTCAGTAGCTACTTCCGAAGGAGGCCGCCGATTATCATCTCGACGGCCTCCTCTTCGGAAAGCCCCCGGGACATAAGGGTCTGGAGCTGTTTGGAATCCACCGAACCGATGGCGGCCTCATGTGTAACATGGGCCTTTGGATGGCGGACCTCCACGATGGGGATAGCCCTGGCCTGGGCGCGGTCCTGAACGATTTCGTTACAATCCACATGGCCCATCGCTCCCTCGGCGGTTGCGGTGAGCTCGTTCAATATTTCCGCCCGTGCGTCGTGGCGCACCGCGATATTGCTAGTCAGAACACCTCGGGAATAAACTCCCTTCAGGTAGCCCGCTTCACGAATCTTTATCATATCGTCATCACGCCCACTGATTCTTGAAAGCAGTTCGAGAACGGAGTAGTCTCCGCACACCGCGTCGTAGTCAATATCGATAAGCCCTACTCTCCCCTTGATAAGTTCAAACTCGGTGGAAAAACGGCTATGTTCGTCGAGAATTATTTTTGCTTTGGGAACTACCTTTATTCCCTTCGCATCACTGTGAATATGGCGTTCAAAATAGGTATAATCAGCTCCCTTTTCCAGATGAATATCCGCGTCCATCAGGTGCTCCACCTCCGAAGCTTCGGAAAAGCTGCAATGGGAAATGAAACGCGCCCTCGCTCCCTCCCTGAATCGCACATTCATACGGATATGCTGAAGTCCGTTTTCCAGCATCCCGAAACAGAAATAGACCGGTTTTGAGTTGACCACACCGCTATCCACCACGATATTCACATCAACGCCGTAGGAGGTCTCGGTCGAATCAACGTGTAAACCCTCTACAAGAACGGTATTGAGGACCTTGTTGCCGTGGATCTCCACGTGGGCGGTTTCCGAATCAAAGGAATGTCGGTGCATATTAATAGTTGAAAGCAGACGGTCGATCGCGCTCTGATTGCTCATACCATGACCTCCTGGTCCGGTATATTTTTGTGGGTGCAGGGCACGCACTTTCGCTCGAAATAGCTGCTCATCTGTTTCACCGTGCCTTTGTCCACCAGGGCCCCGCTGCACAGGAGAAAGGCGTGATCGGCATGTTTAAGAACCTCCCCTGAGTGGGTAATCATAATGATAGTCGTCCCGCGTTCCTTCAGCTTCTGCAAAACCGAAAAAATCGACTGAATCGCGTCGATATCAACCCCCTAGTCAGATTCGTCCATGAGAA
>CAZJIN010000065.1:0-9724 GCA_964545955.1 uncultured Sediminispirochaeta sp. | reverse complement strand
TTCATGGATGTTCTCTATGGTATGCTCCACATCCGCGTGGTAACGTATAAAATCTCCCTTCCGCAGCTCGGCGTTGTTCTCCCCCGCCCGCACACGCACCGCACCCTTGAGGACCGTGAGGAACTCCTCTGAGCGCGCCGCATGGGGGTTTGAGGGCAGCCTGCTGTCCCTCTGAAAGGTCAGGATGTACATTTCCAGGTCGTCGGCCATCACAAGGGGGCTGAGCACCCGGATATGAACGCCCTCCTCGTCGGTCTCCATACGGGTGATCTCTTCACCCCGACTCACATCGAAGGTCCGCTGCAGATGTTCCTGTCCCGTGAGAAGGGAAACTATATCCACGTCAACGCGGCGGGCTATCTACCACACCGTCGCGATGGTGGGATTTACCTTCTCCGACTCTATCTGCATCAGCATGTGACGGGTGACACCGCACTTCTCTGCGAGGAAGCTGAGAGTGAGGTGGTGCTTCTCACGGATGTGTTTGATATTTTTACCAATATGGTGGGAGGTCTTCTCTTCCATAGTCGCTCCTTTTGGGTACTTCCTCAAAGCCTTTTTCTACCGCAATTCTCAGTATGGGCAGGGGGAAAAAATTGTCAAGCTTGCCAAAACAGATTGACAGATTCGCCGGGCGGCTTTAGAATTCAGTTTACTAAATATTTTTGTTAAACTAAAAAGAGGTCACCATGCACGATCAACCGAACATAGGTGCCAATATACAGAAGATCAGAAAAAAACACGATATTACCCTCTCCACCCTCGCCCGGAGGAGCAAGGTCTCCGCGGCCACCCTTTCCCAGATTGAAGCGGACAAGGTCAACCCGACGATCGCCACGCTCTGGAAAATCGCCGAGGGACTGGAGATTGACATCCACTCCCTCCTCACGGGCTCCGAACACCACCGCAGGAGATTCGACATCGGCAGGAGAGACGACATCACGAAGCTCGACACGGAGGAGGAAGGGGTGCACATCCGGGTCCTGACCCCCCTCGACATGGCCGGAGATATCGAGCTCTATACCCTCACCTTCCGGTCGGGGGGTGAGCTGAAGTCGAAGTCCCATCCGCCGAAGACCGAAGAGTTCCTCACCGTCGTGGCAGGTCGGGTACGGGTTCGGGCGGGAACACAGGAGGCGGAGCTTGGGCAGGAGGATTTTATACGCTACCACGCGGATATCGGACACAGCATCACCAACATCGGAGAAGGACCGGCGGTTATCAACATGATGGTGCGGTTTCATCTGAATGGTTAGACAGGGAAACTGTCACCGGGTTTTTTCGCCCGGCGACACTTCAGGGGAGAAGGAATGAAAAAAATTTTGCTCACCGGAGCACTGGGGCAGATCGGCTCCGAGCTGACCCTTGCTTTGAGGGACCGTTACGGCAGGGACAATGTAATCGCCACCGATATCAGGGATGACGTGAACAGGGAGATAGTCGAGGACGGGCCCTTTCGACTTCTGGATTGCCGGGACGGCAGGGGTCTGGCGGAGATCATCCGGGATGCCCGCATCGATACCATCTACCACCTTGCCGCCCTGCTTTCGGCGACGGCGGAACACAATCCCCAGAAGGCCTGGGACATCAATATCAACGGCCTGTACACGGTCCTCGAAACGGCGCGAGAATCGGAGTGTGCGGTCTTTACCCCCAGCTCCATCGGTTCCTTCGGCCCCACCACCATCAAGGACTTCACCCCCCAGGATTCACCCCAGCGCCCCAGCTCCATGTACGGAGTTACCAAGGTGACGGGGGAACTGCTCTGTGACTACTATTACCACAAATTCGGAGTGGACACCCGGGGAGTTCGCTACCCCGGACTGATTTCCAACAAGACTCCCCCGGGGGGCGGGACCACCGACTACGCCGTGGATATCTACTACGCTGCGGTGGAACAGGGCCGCTACACCTGTTTTCTCAAGGGAGACACCTACCTCGATATGATGTACATGCCCGACGCCCTCAAGGCGGCAATCGACATCATGGAGGCGGACCCCGACAGGCTTCGCCATCGAAACGCCTTCAACGTGACGGCCATGAGCTTCTGCCCCGAGGATCAGACCGCCTATATCCGCAGACATATTCCCGACTTCGAGATCTCCTACGACATTGATCCGATTCGCCAGGCCCTGGCAAACTCCTGGCCCAACAGCCTGGAGGACTACGCGGCCAGGGTTGAATGGGGATGGAAGCCGGAATACGACCTCGAAGGCATGACCCGGGACATGCTCGAAACCCTGTGGACCCGACAAGGCGATATCGAAGGGAAAAAACAGTAGTCACCAAAAAAACAAGGAGGAATCCGTGATGTATGGAAAAGAAAAAAAGCGTTTTCAGGAAGAGCTCGAAGGAATTCGGGAAAAGGGAATCTACAAGAACGAACGGGTCCTCACCTCCCCCCAGGGCGGCAGCATCGAGGTTTCCACCGGCAAAAGGGTCGTAAACTTCTGCGCCAACAACTACCTGGGCCTGGCGAACAACCGGGACATCATCCGGGCGGCCGGTGAGGCCATGGAAAGGTGGGGCTACGGACTCTCTTCGGTTCGATTCATCTGCGGAACACAGCAGATCCACAAAGACCTGGAGGAGCGGATGTCCCGCTTTCTCGGCACCGATGACAGCCTCCTCTACGCAGCCTGTTTCGATGCCAACGGAGGACTCTTCGAACCCCTCCTCGGTCCGGATGACGCTATCATCTCCGACGCCCTGAACCACGCATCCATCATAGACGGAGTCCGTCTGACTAAGGCCGAACGCTATCGCTACGAACACTCCGACATGGAGGATCTCGAAGGGATCCTCAAGGATGCGCAGAAAACCCGACGCCGCCTCATCTGTGCGGACGGCGTGTTTTCCATGGACGGGGATATCGCCAGGCTGGACAGGATCTGTGATCTGGCCGACCGTTACGATGCCCTGGTGATGGTGGACGACTCCCACGCCACCGGCTATATAGGTCCGGGCGGGAAGGGAACCCCCGCCTACCACAACGTGCGGGACCGGGTGGATATCGTGACCACCACCTTCGGCAAAGCCCTGGGCGGCGCCTCCGGGGGATGCACCTCCGGCCGGAAGGAAATCATCGAGCTCCTCCGGCAACGATCGCGACCCTATCTTTTTTCCAACACCCTCCCACCGGCAGTTGCGGGAGGCACCCTCAAGGCCCTGGATCTCCTGGAGGCCGACCCCGACATCCCGAACAGGGTCCTGGAGAACGCAAAATATTTCAAAGAAAAAATGAAAGCTGCGGGTTTCGACATCCTCCCCGGAGATACCGCCATCGTCCCGGTCATGCTCCACGATGAGAAGACCGCCATAGCCGTGGCGGACGCCCTGCTGAAGGAGGGCATTTACGTGATCGGGTTTGTCTACCCCGTCGTTCCCATGGGCAAGGCAAGGATCAGGGTCCAGCTCTCGGCGGCTCACTCGCGGGAGGAGATGGACAGGGCGGTAGCAGCCTTTACGAAGGTGGGCGGCAAGCTGGGGGTGTTGTAACACTCCAGTCCGAAGGGCTTTCATCACACAACTCACGAAGTTCTCATTTTTTTCACATCTTCTTTTCATGATTTCCGTACATTCTTTGAGCCCTAGAAGTGAAAGGAAGGAGAATCCTATGAAGCTTGCAATTTCGATAAACGGACAGGGACGCGGCCACCTGACAAGGATGACCGCCCTCGGACAGTTGCTTGCGAAGGACCACAGTCTGTCTTTCTGGTGTCCGGAGAAGTACCATGACTTTCTCAGGGCCCATTTCCCGGACAGCCCCGTGTTTTCCATCCCCTACTACCATTTCGTACTGGACGGTGGCAGGATAGACCTCCTCAAGACGGGGGTATCCAATTTTGGAAACCTGGTCGGATCGGTCGCCGCCACAAGCGATATTTCCGATCAGCTTCGGCTTCTCAACATCGACCTCCTGATCAGCGACTTCGAACCCTTTGTGCCAAAGGCCGCCGGAAGGATCGGCCTGCCGATTATTCAGCTCAACCACCCGGGAGTGGTTCTGAGAAGTCCCGGCCTCAGCCCGGAAATCCTTCTCGCAAAGATGATCTCCAATTCCATGATGGGAGACCACGATGTCAGGATCATTTCATCCTTCTACAACGGCGACGTCGGCCCCATCATTCGACCGGGAATACGCAACGCCCGCCCTTCCAGGGGGAATCACTACGTGATCTACCTCTTCCCCTCCATGCTTGATTCGGTCTGCGCCGAGCTCGACAGGATAGGAAACCTTGACTACCGTGTGTTCCCAAATCCGGAGGAGGATTTCGTGGAGTCCCTCGTGACCTGCCGGGGGGTGATCACCAATGCCGGTCACCAGCTACTCAGCGAGGCCCTCCACCTGGAAAAACCGATTTTCTCAATCCCCTTTGAGGGACAGTTCGAACAGAAACTCAATAGCGAAATGCTGACCCTGTCGGGAAGGGGAATCACGGGAACAATGAAAAACCTCAGGAAAGACCTGGAAGCCTATCTCTCCTTCTCCGAAGGCTTTGTCCCCTCCAATCCTTCCCCCTCGGACACCGGGGGTTTCCGTCTCAGGGACGATTCGACCCGCGCGGCAACCCTCCTGAACCGCCACATCATCAGACTCACTTCAGAAAAAAAGAGAAAAGCCGCCTCATAGCTTAAAAAAATCGTTATACTGCTTTAGCAGGAGGTGGCGGATGAGATCCGGAAAACAGGTTACCCTAAAATTTATCTCGGCGATTCTTTTTTTCATCCTTCCCATTGCGAACGGCTTTGGGGAAATCTCCGTGCTGATAGACTTTTCCACCATTACCGTTGACGCGGAGATTGACGGTATACCGGTCAATGAAAAAAGCCTCCTCTACGCGAACGGCAGGTACCGGTCATACCTGCCTTCGGAGTGGTTGGCCGTTCCTTACGCCGGTGCAGACAGACAGAGTTCCGACATTTCTTTAGTCCGGAGGAAGAGCGGATCGGATGTCCCGGATTTTCACGATACCTGGTGCATGCGTATCAACGCGGAGATTGATTCCAATAGCCCCGGCTTCTTTATTATTCCCCCCTTCCCCCCGGATCCGAACCCGAAACCGGACCGACTTGAAATTACCGAATCGGGCGAGGTAACGGAGTCGACTTACGAGTACACAGGGCGATCCCGATTTGAAAATTTCGGCCTCATCCACCATGGCGGACACATACAGGGCGCTGAGATGAGGGTTCGAAATTTGAAGGATCCGGTAAAAATAACTATGCTTATAGAAGATGACCGGGGAAAGCGGGCGGGAATCCCCTTTGAGTTGCGTTTCTCCGGCGATGCGTTTGTCACCCTTCAATGGAAGAATAGCCTCAGAGATCTGTGGATCGGGGAAAAAGACAACCTGTATCACTATATCCGGATTGTGGGAATACAGATAGAAAGTGTGCCTTTGACCGACTTTTTACAGGAACGACGGCATGTGTATGAGATGATATCGAGTGAGGAAGAGTGGAAACTGAGGGAGCAAGACGAAAAAAACGTACAAAAATCCACCATCATCCTCGATATTTTGTCCCTCAACCTGATCTATGGAGACCATTATGTTGAACCGTGGGTTCCGGAGGAATTTCCCGAGAAAACAGGCAGGGATCAGGAGCTCTTTCAACCGGATACTCAGTGACGGATACTCAGTGAAAGTGCTGCACTGAATTGCCGTGGCCATGATCTCGAAGCCGTCCGAAGTGACTTATTCCTTTTGAGGCCCGGCACTCAATTTTTTCAATAATTATGCATACCATATCGCCATTTTAGAAGCATTTTTGGCATCTTACTTAAAAAAACTACTCTATCTCCAGGCTTCCTATGTAGTCTTCCAGTCTGCTCCGGCGATTGTTTTCCTCTTTCCGTGCCGAGTCGAGGGACGCACGGAGGCTTTCCAGTTCATCCTCCTGGCCGGTCAGGGCGGCGACGTAGCGGCGATAGAGGCTTGAGTCCCGGTCGAGATTTTCCATATTGGCTCGAATCCGCCCCTGCCCGCTCTCAATGTCCCTGATGGCTTTTTCGATCCGTTCGCGTTCGGCCGTCGCCTCCGTCGCCCAACGAGAGAGTTCCTGTACCCGCTCAAGGGCCTGTTTGACGGCATCGCTGATGACCCGCTGACGGAGATAGAAGAGCACCGTATCGCTTCCCATGCTGCGCAGGGCCACGCTCTGCTCGATGCTCCTCTCTTCGGTCACGGTCAGCTTTTTTGCCGTTTCCCGTGGTGAGAGAGCGACCCGAAAACGGTACGTAGATCCGGTCGTTTCGTCGGGTTTTTCCGGCCGGCTGAGTTTCCAGCCCTGACTCCGGGGATGGATGATCAGGACGGTTTTTTCGTCTTCCCCTGTGCGGTTGACCGTGTAGGTGTGGGTCTTTTTCTGGAGTCGACTGGTAATAAGGGCGCCGCGGTAGATTCGCAGACTGGTTATGGTTTCGTCACCCCCTGCCTCATCGGTCATGACCCTGGTGTCGAGGTCCATTGAAAAAGTAAGGAGCCGGTCTGCCTCAGGCCGGATATCATCGATGAGGGCATCCCCCGCATAGGTGCTTTCTTCGAAAACGGTGATCGGCCCTCCCATGAGGTGGAGGCCGGTGGTGTTTTTCAGGATAATACCGTTAAGTGGACGGTCACTGTGCACACTCCGGTCGTAGACGGACACCCGTTCACCCTCGACGGCCGAACCGATGATGGGTACCAGGGCCGAGGAGCGGCGGGGCAGACTGACGGGTTCGGCGGCGCGGTAGACGAAAAATTCTCCGGCGCTCTCGGCAACAGCGGCGGTTTCCACACCCCGGGGAGGAGCCGCGGCAGCTCCGGAGGAACGAAGTGCCGACTTCGCCATGGGGGCGGCGGATTCGAACAGGGCCTCGGGAGCGGGTTCATAGGCATCCTGGTAGCGTTGAGGACCCGGGGCGGTCTCGGTTTCCACGGCAACTTCGGGCCTGCTGATGTAAAGCGGCCGGGAAAGAGCCATGGTGAAAGAAATCGGCCTGCCCGCCACGAGACTGAGATCAATATTGTTCCAATCCTCCTCGCCGGTGTTCTCGACGATGGCCCAGCCCTGGAGGTAGTGCTCATCCTGTTCACCGAGGAGAAGCCGGTAGCTTGTCTTCCACACCGGGGTTTCCACGATATAGGCTGCCTGTACCCTGCGTTCCCCGGTTCCGGCAAAACGGATGGAGACCGGCGTGATGTCGCTGTTCCGGTTCCCGGCAATCAGGTCGAGGGCCTGCCGAAGTTCCTTCCGGATTTCGGGATTGGTGAAGTTGATACTTTCCATTTCGCCGAAGGCAATAGTGCGCAGTCCCCCCGCCATGTTGAGCATGAGGACCGGAACTTTCTCTCCCTCCGGGAGACTGCGGACCTGAACGCCGAGAATGGTCCCGGTGAGCCCGTCTCCGCCGCCGAAGGAGATGCTCACCTCTTCCCCCCGAGCCTGGGCGATAAGGGTCGGAAGATCAGGGCTGCCGGAAAGGTCGAGGGAGAAGCTCTTCAGTGACCGGGTCAGGGGGTCCCGAGCTCCGTAGCGGATCTCCCCTACTCTTCCTCCGTCCAGGTCCTGGACCACAAGGCTCTTGAGGAGGTCATCGATATCAGCCACCGGAAATCTCAGGGTGACGCTTTGTTCGCCGCTGACGGTTCCGGTTCGTTCAAAGTACCCGACACCGCTGGTAAAAAGGGCCGCACCGCTCACGGGCAGGGGCTCTTCAGAGCCTCCGGGGTTTTCGGCCCCCTCGATAGAACCCCGGTCCCCGGAGTATTCCCGGGCGCCGGGATATTCCTGGGCTCCTGCGGCAAAGAGCACGGGCAGGCTGAACAGAAATACCAGGCAGAGAAGAGCGATTTTTTTCATAAGGGGACCCCCTTGTTGCGTTTGTTTTACTATACCATCGGATTGAGCGGTAGGCCAGTCCGGGGGGGGCGTGGAGTGAAGCGGATCAGGCACTTTGAGTTTTGTTTTTGGGTTTTCGGGGTGGAAATGAAACCAGCTGTTTCCCCGGTTTATTTTGCCGTTTCCTGATATCATTATAGATCTTTTCGGGCTTATCTTCCAGAGATTCTGCATATGCTGCCCGAAGCTTACGGGTCTCCTCTACAATACTATCTTTCCACATATTCTATTCCTCCATCAATTCAAGGGGAGTGCAGATTACCGGAGGCTCATAACCATAATCCTGATATCGTTGCTGCGCTTTGCAGTAAGGTAGCTGGGAATCGATGTCTCAATATATACCCTTTCTTTTTCTTTTTCCTGCAAAGACCTTATTCCCCTTTCCTAAAAGATATATGCAATTTTCCGAAATGTCGACTGGTAAAACAAGCGATTCTCATTTTAGAAGTCTCACAGACTTCTAAAATTGCTGTGGTAAGACTTACTTCAACAGGCAGAATCCTCATGGTAAGCCTTGCTCTTTCGGCGGCCTCCGTCTCCAACATCGAAGCAGTGTCATTATTCTTTAACCATTGATTTCTCAGCAATATCAAAGTATATTATACATATGAAACCAGTCACTATATATGTATCCGAGGTCATTTATTCCCTCTTCAAAGCCGAAGCCCGGAAGAGAGACCGCAGCGCCGCCGAGCTTATCCGTGAAGCCATGGAGCTGTATATTATGGAAAAATCCCATCCCTCCCGCAGCCTGGATCAATGGGCTCCCCTGTCCCTGGGCAGAGTAAAAAAGGACTGGGCGGACGGCTCTTTTCGGGAGGAGATGCTCGATTCGGGATATGATCGATGACCGGGGTCGACACTACCTGGCTGGTAGATCTTGAGGTCAGGGAATCTCCTCGACATGAAGGTGCATTGAGGCTGTTTGAAGGATGGCGGCAGGAACGGAACTCCCTCCTCTGTATGTATCACCATATTTTCCTGGAATTCCTGCATGTCGTTACGGATCCGGCCCGGTTTGAAGAGCCTCTCTCGATGGCCAGGGCCATAGATAGGATTTGGTTCTGGATCGAACAGGAACGGGTCCGGGTGCTCTACCCGGGGGATGAAGCCCTTAAGAGAGGTCTCATGTGGATGACTGCCTATGGACTGGGGCGAAAACGCCTCATTGCTACACAGATGGCCGCCACCTACGCCGAAGAGGGTGTCACGATAATCTGGAGTGCCAATCCGGGTGATTTCACCCTCTTCGAGGTTTTCGAGCTCCCCGGGTATTGAGGAAGAGGACGTCTTCTCTACGTCTGAACTCAGCACCTCCGAGCTCCTTCGCGAGATCATAGAGCTGTATGAGACAGACCGCCTGCCGCCGGAACAGGCGGTCCCGGCATGAGACAAGTCTACTGAAAGGCTTCCTGAAAAAGCTCAGGTTTTCAGGACACTTCTTTCAAGCCACTTCCTCATGACCCGATTACATGGTATAATCAGGTCATGTTTTGACCCGTTTTGACTTATAATCAGGTCAGGGGAGTCGGGAAAAGCGAATGACTTATATATGGGAAAAAAAGAATTGGACCCGCTTCACCTGGAATTCAGACAAAATCATCAATCTACTGGCACACGCCCGAAAGAAACAGGGTTTTATCCTGGCAAAAGGTGATCTGTTCGATCTGAAGGATCTCGCTTTTTTTGTATCGGAAGAAGCCATGACTACTTCTGAGATTGAAGGTGAAAAACCTGACAGAGATTCAATCCGTTCCTCCGTCGCCAGGCGCCGGGGACTTCCGACCGCAGGTCTGCCAGGTATAAAAAAAGAAACCGACGGGCTCGTACAGCTCTTGCT
>CAZJIN010000064.1:0-9724 GCA_964545955.1 uncultured Sediminispirochaeta sp. | reverse complement strand
GATTTCAGGGAAAAACTGATGGCCTCATTTCCCAAGGACAGCATCGATCGTATCGAAATCAACAGTCCCGACCACGAAAAACTCTTGATCACCAGAAAAGCGGAAGACGGCACCGATTCGAAGAATCCTGCCGATACCGAGGCCTCCGCGCCCCCCGAGAATTCCGAGGATTCAGCTAAAACCGTTGTGACTGACTGGTCCGTCAAAACCATCGGGGGAGAAGAGCTTGAAACCATTGAGGAAGGCCGTTTTCGTGATCTCTTCAGCGAGTTGGCCAATCTCTGGGCGGGGGATTTCCCGGAGGAAGACCCGACGGGTAAACCCTTCGCGGATCTGGTGGTGCATCGGAACGGTGGTGAACGAGAGGTTATCTCCCTCTGGCCTCCGGATGGTGAGAACAACTACCCCGCCAGGGTGAGTACGAACCGTTACTCCTTCACCATCCCCGGGTGGAGGACCAGAAAGTTATTCCTGGGTCTGGATCGTTATTTCCAGGCTTTTGAAAAAGATGATCAGTGAGGGCCCCGGGCCCTCACTTTTTTCCACTCCGGAAAGCTCCGATATAGACTTCATGCATGCCCTAGTGTTTGTTTAAACAATTGATTTGATTTGTTCCTTCTGTTATAATTGTACTATGGCAACAAAACACCAAAAGGCAAGTGATTACATAGAACGGCTCATTCTCGATGATACGATCTCACCGGGGGAACCACTGCCGGGGGAACTCGAGCTCTCCCGTACCCTGGATGTAAGCAGAAATACAATAAGGCACGCCCTCGATCAGCTGGGAAAAAAATACCGCATTGAACGGACCCCAGGCCGTGGAACTGTGTTTCTCGGCACTACGGAGGATGCCCCTCCTACCAGGGCAATCGGTATTATCAACAGTTCCCTGATGTACAATATCTATCCGGAACTTATTCACGGGTTGGAGGACGGGCTGTACCACGGCGGCTACACAATGATTCTGGCCAACGGGAATTACGATCCCGAGAAGGAGAGGGAATCAATCCGCCGAATGCTAAACCAGGGAATAGCCGGTCTGATCGTGGAACCCATGGCCAGCGCGGCAGTTACACCGGACAACCGCTTTATTACCGATCTCAACAAAACGGGTGTCCCTATAATCACCACCAACTGCATCATCGAAGGCCTCAAGGCCAGTTATATCACCATCGATGACGGGCTTATTGGTCGTCTCGCCGCCGAGCACTTGATCGCAAACGGGCACACCCGTATCGGCTGTGTATACAAGAAGGACAACCAGGCGGGTATGCTGCGATTTCAGGGCTTCAAGGCCGGGATTGAAGCGGCGGGGCTCGACCTGCCGGAGACGCTTACATGCGCCTATTCCCAGGAAGATGAACCCCGAATTCCCGGATCATGGTGCACCAGGCATATTCTTGAGGAGACCGACGTTCCCCCCACGGGAATCTTCTACTTCAACGACCAGATCGCTTTACAGGCCTACGATACCCTGCAGGAAGAGGGTATCAGAATACCGGAGGATATTTCCCTCATCGCGGTCGACAACATCCCCGAAGCCGTTCACGTGACTCCGGGGCTCACCACCTTCAACCACCCCAAGTACCTCATGGGAAAAATAGCCGCTGAGATGATGCTTGCCCGACTTGGTCCCCACAACGATTCATTGGTCTACGGCGTCACCATGAAGCCGGAACTCGTGGTGCGCGAAAGCGTGCGACCCCTACCATCCTGACCCCCGGATCCCACTTCCGGTCAGACATAACCGACAAAAAACCCGGGCGAACACCCGGGTTTTTATTTTTTCAGCCCCGCAAAGGAAAAGATATCGCAGCGACGCTCCGAACCTGCTACCTTTGCAGACGGTCGGTTACGATCTTGTTGAGCCAGGTCATGGCCATGATGATCGCGAAGAGTATCCAGGCAATGGCCGAGGCTTTTCCAAATCGATTGAAGTTGAAGCCCGTCCCAAGCAGGTAATAGGCACTGGTCAGACCGGCGTTGCTCGGACCTCCCATCGTCTCGTAGCCCTTCATGAGTACAAAGGGTTCTTCGAAAAGCTGCATTCCCCCGATAATACTCATGGATACCGCGAAGAAAATAATCGGGAGGAGAAGAGGCACGGTCACGTGCCAGTGTTTTTTGAACCCCGTGGCACCGTCGATTTCCGCCGCTTCATAGAGCACCTTGTCGATAGACTGCAGGCCCGCGAGATAAATGACCGTATTCCAACCGATGAAGCGCCAGTTCACCATGATCGCGATGCTGGCCTTAATAGCACCGGGATTCTGGATCCACTTCACCCCTTCCATGCCTAACCAGTTTTCGATAATGTAGTTGAACCAGCCGTAGTTCTGTTCGTAGAGCTGGTTGAATACCAGGGCTATAACGACGGTACTCGTGATATAAGGGAGAAAATACAGAACCTTGAAGAATCCCCTCCCCTTCACCTTGTGATCATTCAGGACTATGGCCAGGGGTATCGCGAAAACATGCTGCAGCAGTGACCCGAAAACCAGGAGGATAAAGGTGGTATTCAGGGACCCCTTGAAAAAGGGATCCGTGGTGAGCAGGGAAATATAGTTCTGAATCCCGCGAAACTCCTGAGGCCCGGCGAGGGTCCATTTGAAGAAAGAGATCGTGATGGAGTACAATATCGGGAAGACCCCGAAGACCGCGAAGAGAATCAGAAAGGGACTGATGAATACATACGGGGCAATCCGTTTTCCAGTTTCTACCATAATTTCCTCCTTATCCCTTCACACTGCCGGCAGCGAGACCAGATATGATCTGCTTGTTGAAGGCGATGAACACAAAGATCAGTGGTACCACCGCGAGGACGGTCCCCGCCATCAGACCCCCGCGATCACCGTCCATCTGCATAAAAAGCTTGGACAGGGCTACCGGCAGGGTGGTGGAGTTGATATTGGGAAGCATGACCAGGGCTCCTAGAAAATTGTTCCAGCTGTTGATGAAAGTCATGATGCCAAGCACCGCGATGCCGCTCCTCGACAGGGGAAAGGCTATACGAAGCAGTATTCCGAACTCCGTAAGCCCGTCTATACGCGCGGCATCCATCAGGGCATTGGGAATCGAACTCTGCATGAACTGGGCCATGAGAATGATCCCGAAGGCGTTGGCCATACCAGGCACAATGAGGGGCAACCATGTTCCATACCATTGAAAAAAGACCATCATCTTGAAGAAGGGTATAATATTGAGAAAAGGGGGTATCGCCATGGTACTCAGCATCAGTACGAAAATGGGTTTTTTCCATTTGAAGTCGTACTTTGCCAGGGCGAATCCTCCCATGGTACAGAAAAAGATAACCGTCACCGTCGCGAGAACCGCTATTCCAAAACTGTTGAAAAAATTTATCGCGAAGGGTATGTCGTCGAACAGGGCTTCAATATTGTGAAAAAACGATGATTTAAAGAAAATATGAGGGGGATTCCTGTACACTTCGGTCCCCGGAATCGTGGCAAGCACAAACATGTAGTAGAAGGGAAAACCGAATACAAACACGAACACCAACAGAATAACATAGAGAACGATCTTGCCGCTGATTTGGCCCGGACCGGCACTTTTTTGATCCATCCTTGCCTCCCTATAAAAAAACTTGCGGGGTCCCGAAGACCCCGCGTTATAGAATATTCTCTCAGTCCGCGAGAGCGAGCACGCTGTTCAGAGCATTCTGATATGAATCCTCCACGCTTACGTCGTTTACAAGTACATCGGTGATCGCGTTTCCGAATACCGAAAGAACCGCCGCGTCGTATTCACTCACCGCCGCGTTGGGAATCTCCCGGGCTATTTCGGCGTAGAGTTGACGAACCTTCTGACCGCCAAAGTATTCCACAGGCTCGTTCATAATCGGGTCGTCGAATACGGTGGTAAGCGCGGGAAAGGCATCAATGGTTTCAAAGGTGGTGAGTTGCGCGTTGGTACTCGTGGTGAGGTACTTGACCACCTCCCAGGCTACTACCTTCTTTTCATCAGGTACTTCCGCAGGAATAGAGAGGTAGGTCCCGCCAAGGGCGGCCAGGGTATTTCCGGGCAACCTGGTCACACGCCAGTCTCCGGCCAGGTCTGTGGCGATCCAGGTCTTCAGGGCGCCTCCGAACCAGGCGCCGTTGATAGTCGCCGCAACCGTTCCGTCCGCGAAGGATTGGGTCCAGGGGCCTGTCCAGGCACCGAGGTCACCGTCGATTCCCGCTTCCCTGATTTTTTTCACCACCGAGAGTGCATGGGTGAATTTTTCCTTTGGCTCCAGGGGTTTTCCGTCCTGAAACCAGCCGCCCTTTCCACCGTTCAGTGGAGTCATGGCTACCTCGTTGGCGTTGGGAATGGCAAACTGATCTGTTTTTCCGTCGCCGTCACGGTCCCCGACCAGTTTCTTGCCGAGTTCAATGAACTCATCCCAGGATTCCAGGTTCTCGAGGGACACGCCCGCCGCGTCCACCAGGCTCTTGCGGTAGAACAACACCGCCGGTGCGATATCCACGGGCATTGCCACGAGGGCACCATCAGCCGTGGTCGCGTTGGACATCGCAAAATCAACTATATCTTTGCCCACATCCTTTCCATTAAAGGGCGCAGCAGCGAGGTCGGTCAAACCGCCTCCTTCCACAAACTTGGCGATGTAGCCCACTTCCAGGGCTTCTATATCATTGGTGGCTTCACCCGCCGCAAGGACAGTGGTCAACCTGTTGTGATGTCCACCGAAGTCGGCTGTCTGAAACTCGATAGAGATATTGGGAAAGGTGTTTTTAAAATCTTCGGTTGCTATCACCGCTTTGTACGCCTTTTCCAGGTCCCCGTACGCTCCTATACTGACTACGTACTCCTTATCCGGATCATAGCTTGGCATATCCTCCGCCGCGGTCTGTTCTTTCTTCCCCGAGCAGCCAAGAACCAGTATTCCCGCCACCAGAACTGCAATTAGCAGCAAAACCATTTTTTTCATTCTATTAAACCTCCTGTACATTAGTACCTACAAATATTATATATGTTGGTACATTATTGGCCATTTATTGCCAATTGTCAAGAAAAAAATCTTTTATTACCGTTATTATTGCGTATTTTCAATTAATCGTCACATCAATGCGTCCCACCTTACCGTTTCGGTCGAACAGGTCCCGGCTTTCTTCTTTCATCAGGCCCTCGGAGGGAATAAAATCCCGAATTTCTCCCCCATACTCCAGACGCCCTTCTTCTCCGTCTCCGGCATGATACACCACCGGAACACCGCAGAAGCTAAAAGCAAGGGAACCGACGCCCACCCTGATGCTGCGGGACTTCCCCTTTACATCACTATAGAAAAAATCCCGCTCCTCCGTGAGAAATTCCGATCTGTCGAGGTGCACTGGACGGAACCTCACACGTCCTTCACCTACCATCACCCCCAGTTCAAGGAAGCGGGAAATCACATCCTCCTTCACCTGTCCGGTCATCCCCGGCTGCTGCACCCCCGCGAACCCCGGGGTATGGGAGTACGGATCCATGGGAAAGGCCCCGTATTCTGCCGGACTCTTATGTACACCAATACCCTCTTTGATTTTCCCGTAGTGTTCCTTAAGTTTTTCCCGGCACTCTTCGGACCGACCGGCAGGGTCTTTCGAATCCCCGCACAGGGCAAGGCTGATTTCAAGGACCGCAAGCTGAAGCTTAGAGACCATGTGCCAGTAGATCGATCCCAGCCCTTCATACTTGAAGAAGGTCCCCGACCGACCGGTAAACCGGCGGTGGTGAAAGGTCTCTTCATAAAGCGCCAGGAATTCCTCCTTCTCCTCCTGGGAAAATTTCTTTCCCCCCTGTTTTTCGATCTCCTCCAGCCGTCCGGACAGAAGTCTCGCGTTTCTCAGGTCACCGTTGAAGTGATAAAACCCTTCAACATCCTTTTCGATCACCCGCCCGGCCCCGTTGAGGACTTCTCTTTTCAGAACCCAGGAACGGGTGATGCGATCCGCGGGGATCCTGTTTTTTTCCAGAAAGGAGGGCAGACAACGATCGGGGTAGAGGATATAACTCCCCTGGTCCGGCCGGTACAGACGGCTCTTTTCCAGGGTATCCAGCAGGGATATACTCTCTCCGGCCGACAGGAACCCGGAAGAAAGGACCGCGACCTGCCCCTCCAGCATTTCATCCAGGGGTTCCACAAGAAGTCCGTCCTCCCGAAGCTCCATGATGTTATAGGAGTGGTAGAGCCCGTCCGGACGTTTATTTGCCCGAAGGCTTGCCGCCGTGATCTTTCGGGCCGTGGCAAGAAAAGCCCTTATCTCATCAATGCTCAGAACGGCCTCGGAGGCGTTGAACGTTCCTTCGTAGACCCTCTGGCGATACCTCTCCCCCGCGATCCCCACGCCGCGAAGAAAATCCATCCGACTCTTCGCGGAGCCCTTCGGTGAAACCGTATCATAGGAGGAGAGACTCTTCGACATATCCCAGAAAAAATCATACAACCCCCGCGCAACGAAAATATCCCGCCCGTCAGGGGGAATCAAGTCACGAAGAAACAGCACAAATCGATGGATATACGCAACGGTCACAATCGAGAGACCGTAACCCGCGAGGGCGTTGTTCGCGTCATTCCATTCCGGCCTCTGGGTGTTCATCCATATCCCGCCGCCGGGCACCAGGTTACTCAGCTTCGTCAGAAGGGTGATCAGGAGTTTTTCAAGCATACTTGCCTTGAGGGGCCTCTCGTGGGACTGAAGGAGTTTGCCGTCCGCCCCGATTCGCTCCACTCTCTTTTGGATTTCCTTTTCCCTGTCGGTATCATACACAATGGTGGAGTGGGGATCCGCCAGGATATCCTGAAATCCGCGGATCCGGTAGGGAATGTCCGCGAAGGTATATATTCTACGATCCAGGTACGCCCTTAGTCCCTCGGGATCATAGCGAAAAGAAAGCTCAAGAAGCCTGCAGAGATATACGATCTGGTGGTCTCCCCAGTATCCGATATTCGACCAGGGATCCTCGGGATCCAGGATCTCCCAGTCGATTCCCTTTTGCGAGATACGGTAGGGATTGTAGCCGTCGGCGGTGGAGGCATTCAGGAATTTTGCGATAATTCCGTTGAGATATCGCGGGTACGATACGGCAAGGGCTTCCCAGTTCTGGAAAATATCCCGCCAGTTCCCCTGGTAGGCAATCTTCGGCTCTCCCCCCTCGCCGACCACATCAATCACAAAGGTGTTCCACGGACGGCTGGGATCACCGTGGCGTCGACTGAAACTCAGGGGCAGATACTCAAGACCGAGACGCAGCAGGTCTCCGTCACCCGTTGCATCCAAATTTTTCATCAAGTTGCCGAGAACGATTCTGCCCGGCAGGAAATCCAAAAACCCCCCGTGCTCCGCCTTCACATCCCGGTTCCATTCCCCGAGGAAGCGCAGAAAATCCTCTTTTTCAATATCGTAGCCGGAAATGAAGACGCCTCCCCTCATGATATTGAAAAGCACATTCGAATAGTGCCGGTCGGTGATAAGGGGGTCATTCCCAAGTTGAAAGCCGTCCGCTCTTCCCACCAGCATCTTGAGACGCTCAACGCCCCGGGATATATCTTCCCTGATCACCGCGGCAGGATTTTTTTCCTGAAGGAGAAAACGGCGCAGCTCCACTACATCCGCCGGATTTCGGTCCACATCCGCCGCCAGGATCCACGAACTCGTCTGCCCCGCTTGCAGCTCTACCGAACCGCTCAGAAGGAAGGCGCCCCGCTGCCCGCGCAAGCTTGTCTCGCCCCGGGGCTGAAAGCCCCTCTCAAAGGAGTCAATCTGCCGCTCCGAAAGCAGTATAATCGCCTCGGGAAAGCCAACCTGGAAGACCGTAGTCGCCCGAAGCGCTTCACTAGGCTCAGCCCGGTCGGTCACCACGGACCCGAGGGTAAAAATCCCCATCCCCACCGAAGGCTCCAGCTCCGCTTGCTTGTAGCCGTCTATCAGGGTACTGCTTCTCTCCTGTCCGAAGCGGTCCGTTCCCGCCGGCAGAAGGTTTCGCAGTCCGTCCAACACCTCGATTCGGCAGCCCTCCCCTTCATTACTCAGTGTTGAAGTTCTCACGAAGCCAAAATCTTCGCTCAATTCCCAGGAATAGGAAAAACGGAGCCCCAGACTTCTGTTCTTCTCCTCGAAGACCACCCGGTTGCCCGTGCTGCTCTTTCTCTGGCGCCTGTCAATTTCATAGGCCCCCGCTCCCCCATCGTAAAATTGCCGCCAGTAGAATGTCTTATCCCCTTTTTTCACACGCAGGACCGAGAACGGACCGGTGGTGTCCGCCGAATCATTGATCTTATCGTCCGTGTAATAGGGGAAAAGGGCGTGGTCCGGACTTCTCCTCCCGCAGGTCAGTCCTCCCCGGCTGGAGATAAACATCCAGTGGTCACCCTCGCCGGCCAATGTGAAGAGAAAGGGCCGCATCCGGTCATATCCATTAATCTCGTAGTGGGACTCCCCCGCCTCAATCGTGTAGTTCCCCAAGGGAGGCCCTTTCCGATCGATGCGCCTGGTGTTGCCGTACAGGATTTCCGATGTGTGCATACTGCCCCGTAAACTACATTATTTGTACCTACATTTTACATACAATATAGTATATTGTCCAGTCATTTAAAAAGGAAAAAGACTACGCAGCCGGGGTGGGGGTTGTCGGACTTGGGCTTGCCGGGGCGGGGGGTACTCGTCATAACGGGGTTTGCCAAATCGAGCCGGACTACCCACAGGACCTCATACCGACGACCGAAAAAAGCCCCCGCCCGGTTTGTTTTGGATCCCGTGCGGGGGCTTGATTATTTTAAATGAAATCTACTCGAAGTAACGGTCCCTGGGCCACTCGGACATGAGCTTGTCCACCTCTTCGGCCTTGCCGCTCCTCCCGATATAGAAAACTACCAGCCCTATCGCCATCCAGATGAGGGCGTAGAGCAGCGCCTTCCAGCCCTGCAGGTAAAGCAGGTAGACGGATACGATGATTCCGAGAGTCGGAAAAATCTTGAACCACGCCTTGCCATACATGCCGGGAATATCCCTGCACATGTCCGGGTATTTTTTCGAAGCCATCAGTACTCCCACGTGGGTAATAATCCAATTGAAGAGAAACATCGCCACAATTATTTCCGCCACCAGCTGAATGGTACCCGTGAGAATCAAAAGTACCGCCACGATTGCGGTGAGCAAAAGAGAGATGTAGGGAATACCGAACTTGTTTATGGATACAAGCTTCCCACCGAAGATCTTGTCCCGGGAAAGCCCGAAAAAGACCCTGGCCCCCACCGCCTGCTCACCGTTGTGGGAAGAGAGGATGGCCGCCCAGGCTACCAGCACGATAAAGGCAACCCCGAAGGTCCCCATGTACTCGGAGGCAACAGCCGCATAGGGCGCCTCGGAAGCGGAGAAAACATCCCAGGGAATGATAGCCGTGGATACGAAGGCCGATACGATATAGAGGAATGCCGGAACCAGGGTTCCCAGGATTATTCCCCAGGTGATGGTCTTCGCGGGATCCTTTGCCTCTTCTCCGAGGTCCGCTGCCAGGGTAAGCCCCGCATAGGAGAAAATCAGCAATGATGCCCCCTTCATAACCCCTCCAAAGCCCATTGGTGAACCCATAGCGATGTTTTCAGCCTTCATATGGGGTATACCCAGAACAATGTAGATGAGAATTCCAATCACCATGAATATGAAGAGAACGTTCTGAATATTGGAAACAAAGCGTACCCCCATCAGGTTGATGAGAAAGAAGA
>CAZJIN010000063.1:0-9760 GCA_964545955.1 uncultured Sediminispirochaeta sp. | reverse complement strand
GGGGGCATCTACCCAGGGGGCGAACTCTATGCTCCCCGCTTCGTACGCGGTAACGCTTCAACATGAGGGATACCGCGACGGTCTGGTTAGAAGCGGGAACGCCGGAGAAACCCTGAATGCCGTGCTGGGACATATCGGTATGGCAGGAAGGATAGTTCGGGACGACCTGTACGGGGGCGAAGCCCTGTATGGGGATACCCGGGTTTTTCGTGATATGGCATTCATGGGTTCCGGTGCTCCGGCGGAAGCCCTTCTGGGGGCTTACAGTTCCTCCGGGGATTACTGGAAAATAGACGCCCATGGTGACGTACTGTGGGATGGTTCTCATCATCTGTGGGGTGAAGGGGGACACCTCGTGGCCAGTCATGAACGGGGTTCCTTCAGCAGGGACCTGGCGGATTATCTGGGAATCGAACAGGGTGAAGCACTGAAAATGATGGAGGATGTCGGACTGATCTATGACCCGGGAGTTGGTACCTATGTTCAAACGGGAGATGCTGCTTCAATCAGTGCGACCCCGGCTCTGGAGGCCCTCTACGATATGGAGCGCCGATTCAACCCTCAACAGGACGGAGTACTTCCCGTAGATCGGGATCTCGCCTATGCGTGGGCCTTGAAAGAGCATGAATACCGTCTCCTGAGTGGTGACTATCCGGGAGACGGGTATCTCGAAACGGTCGAGGCAATTCTGGAAAGTCCGGATGATTTTGCCGGTGTAACAGGACTCTATGAAGGGGCTGAATTTACCGGCATCAAAGAGACGGCAACCCTGTACCACTATTCACAGCAGCGTCTGGAAGAGAGGGTAACCGGTTCGTCCCTCGACGCCGCAAAAAACGAAGGCTATTGCCTCGCGGAATCCATCGCGTTTAACTACGTAGACCAGGTGGAAGGGGTAAACTGGGAAGACCTGGAAGACGCCTTTCAAACAACGGAATGGGGGGGGAGTTTTGATCCCTACTCCGGATATGTCGGCGACAAAGGCGCTTTTACACGGGGCCTCTCCGAAACCCTTGGCCTCGAAATGGAAGCGCGGGAATACCGCTTCTCCTCGACGGATGATCTGAATACCTATCTCTATGAAAGCTCTCCTGCTTCGGGGGAATACCACATGGTGGCTGATTACGGCAGCCATTTCACCTATGTGAGACCCGATGGACTTGAAGTGAATACCTACCCCGGATGGACCCCTCCTGCGGAAGGGCCCGAGGAATGGAGGGTTTATATATGGGATTCTGAATAGGATCCGAGGGCCTTTCTCTGAGCCGTTCGAGAGCCGTCCGAGGGCCGCCCGAGGGTGCTCTGAGGATAGTTCATGAAAATATAGAAGGGTTTGCCCATAACTGAAGGAAAAACTGTAAGGAAAAGCTTTGCGCATGTCGATCTTTATGTTATGATTCCGAAGGGTAGGGAAAATACTGATTATCTAAAAAGAGGAGTCGGAGAGTGAGCCCGTCAGACACATTGGTATCTATTGCTCAAGCGGTCATCTTTTTTTCTACAATAGGGATAATCATTTTCGGATTGGTACAGTGGAATCGTGAGAAGGTAACTTCAGCCAGTGCGGAAGAACAAAAATAAGGCACTCCCTATGTGATCAATGGTGGACCTGAAAATCAAAGCGGGCCGATTTCTCTTAGAGAGATACGGCCCGCTTATTTTATCTGCTCAAATTGTCTGTTTGTTGAAGACATCCCTTCTTTAGAGTAAATGAAGCTCCTGCAGGGCCGCTTCGTAGTTTGGATGATCGTGGTTTTCTTCGACAATCTCTATATATCGGATGATATCGTCCTTGTCGATCAAAAATATGCTCCGGTTGAGAAGGCGGAGTTCTTCTATAAGAACACCGTAGTTTTCACCGAAGGATGCGAAGCGGTGGTCCGAAAGTGTTTCAATCCTTTCAATTCCGGCAGCCCCGCACCATCGTTTTTGGGCGAAGGGGAGATCCATACTGATGGTCAGAACCTCTATCTCCGGGGAGAAATCAACGGCAAATTCGTTGAATTTGCGGGTCTGCGCGTCACATACCCCCGTGTCGAGAGAAGGAACCACACTGATAAGCTTGATTTTTCCCTGAAAATCCTCAAGACCTTTCGGGAGCAAGTCATTGCTGAGTACGGTAAAATCAGGGGCCCTGTCTCCCACCTGTAACATGGTTCCGGTCAGGGTAATAATGTTCCCACCCATCTTTGTGATCTGACGCTCTTCCATTGTATCCTCTCCTTTCTCCAGGTGGTCTATATGTGGATCGGCCACCCTTCTACCGCTCTGGCGGCTTCCATAATCGCTTCCGACAATGTCGGATGCGCGTGAATCATTCGCGATATATCCTTCGGTAGCAGCTCAGACGACCTGGCCAACAGCAGTTCATGAATCAAATCCGTCGCCTGGGTACCCACAATTCGGCCACCGAGGATTTCTTCCGTCTTTTTATCATAAATAATTTTAACCTGACCCTCGGTTTTGCCGATTGCAACGGATTTCCCCGCACCCCGATAGGGAAATGATGCGGATGCCGCTTCGTATCCCTTCTCAGTCGCTTCTTCCTCGGTGAAGCCAAAACCGGCGACTTCGGGTTCGGTATAAACCGCGGTTGGTATGGTGGTCGGATCGATACGGGTATGTTCGGTGTGTCCGGCCATATGTTCCACGGCTATTTCGGCTTCCGCGCTGGCAACGTGGGCGAGAAGAGGTGAGGCGACTACGTCTCCCACCGCGTACACGGATTCCACCCCGGTGCGGTAATAATCCTGCACGGGGATAAACCCGCGATCAGTGGTGATGCCGATATTTTCGAGACCAATATTGTCCGTACCGGGGACACGGCCTACCACTACGAGGAGGGTTTCCGCCTCCAGGGTTTTGGTTCCCTTTGCCGTTTCGATATCCATGACTATCTTCCCGTTTTCTTTCTTCGGGGGAGCTGCCTTTGCTCCGGTGTACATTTTGATTTTCCGCTTCTTGAAAGACCTGGCTAGAATAGCCGCTGTCTCGGCATCCTCGGTGGGAATAATATGATCGAGCATCTCTACCAGCTGAACTTCCACACCGAAGGAATCCATTATATGGGTGAACTCACAACCGATGGCACCGGCACCGAGGATGATCATGCTCTTCGGCAGTTCGGTTCTCATCAGGATATCGTTGCTACTCATAACCGTAGTTCCGTCAAACTCGAAACCGGGGATCTCCCTTGGACGGGAACCGGTGGCGATGAGGATGTTCTTTCCCGTGATCTTCTCTTTTTCGTTGACGGTGATCTCATGAGGGCCGGTTATTAGGCCCGTTCCTTCCACATAGTTGATTTTATTTTTTTTCAGGAGAAAGCGGACTCCCTTCGAGAGGGCGTCCGCAGCCTTGCGGGATTCCCCCTGGGCCTTTGAATAGTCGAAACCGCTGAAGTCCAGGGAGACACCCATGTTTTCAAGTTCTGCCGCGGATCTGAATATTTCCGCCTGGTGTATAAGGCTCTTCGATGGAATACATCCGATATTCAGACAGACACCTCCGGCTTTGTCCTTTTCGATAACGCACACCGAAAGGCCGAGTTGTGCCGCGCGTATGGCTCCTACGTAACCTCCGGGGCCGGCGCCAAGTACAACTACATCATAGTCAAAGTTCATAATTCCTCCTAAAGCAATGCGAGTAACGGATCTTCGATAATTTTTTTAAGATCCCGCAAGAATACAGCACCCACCGCGCCATCGATCACTCGATGGTCGCAGGAAAGGGTAACCTTCATCCTATTATTGAATGAAATCGTATTCTCTTCAAGCGGTATCGGCACCTTCGTCATGGTTCCTACCGCAAGAATGGCCGAACCGGGAGGATTGATAATAGCGGTGAATTCCTCTATCCCGTAGGAGCCGAGGTTGCTGATCGAGAAGCTCGCGCCGGTGTAGTCTTCGGGCCCGAGTTTGCCCTTTTTTGCCTTTTTTACCAGGTCCTGCAGCTCCGTATCGATCTGTATGAGCCCTTTCCCACCGCAGTTTCGCACCACCGGGGTGATCAGCCCGTCCTCAAGCGCGACCGCCAGACCTATATCTATGGAACCGAAGATATGGATCTCCTTTTCCTCCCACCCCGCGTTTATCACCGGATGATGTTTGATCCCTTCGGCTGTCAGCTTCATGAGAAACGCGTTGAGGGATATCTTCGACTTTCCCTGGTTTACCCTTTCTTCGTTGATCTTTTTTCTACTTTCGATTAGTGAATCGGTGAATATCGATGTTTTCAGGTAATAGTGGGGGGCGGTGAATTTCGACTCCGATAGCCTCCGGGCAATGATCTGGCGTTTTTTGCCGATAGGCAGGTGTCGTTCCTGGATGCCCGTGGGCCCCGCGGGGACGGTTGGAACTTGCGGTTTATCCGGTGTCCCTGAGTCCCCGGCTCCGGTCCCTTCTGTTACGCTATCACCCCCTGAGAGAATCTCTTCGATATCCCTCTTCACGATCCTTCCGTCGGGTCCGCTTCCCGCGATGTCGTGCAAGTCGATGCCGGCTTCCGTGGCAAGAGAACGGGCGAGGGGGGAAGACTTCACTCTCTCGTCGCCGGTCTGCCTCTCTTCGGGGTTCGCCGCGGTCCCGGTTCCACCGGCCCCTCCGGCTTCGACAGCAGCCTGGCCATCGGCCCCTCCGGCCCCGGCCCCGGCCTCAGCACCAGTCTCAGTCCCAGCCTCGTCGACGGCGGATTTCTCAGTTTCCTTGAGGAATTCGGAGATATCCTCATCTTTCCGGCCGATTATCGCGATTGCCTGTTCGACCGCGGCGTTTTCACCCTCGGGGACGAGGATTTTAAGGATGGTGCCCTCCTGGACGGACTCATAGTCCATGGTGGCTTTATCCGTTTCCACTTCACAGACTACCTCTCCGGATACGACAGAGTCCCCTTCCTTTTTATGCCAGGACACCACGGTCCCCTCTTCCATGGTGGGGGAGAGGGCGAGCATCAACATCTTTTCTGCCATCTGAGGCCTCCTTTTTCTTTATATGTACAGAACCGACTTGGCCGCCGCAACAACCTTCTCTACCGACGGTTGAGCCGTCAATTCGAGGGTGTGGTTGTAGGGCATCGGAACATCTTCACTGCTGACCAGCTCCACGGGGGCATCCAGGGAGTCAAAACAGTTTTTCGATACCAGCCAGCCTATATGTGAACCCACCGAAGCGAAGGGCCATGCCTCATCGATCACCACGCAACGGTTTGTTTTTTTTACAGAGTTGTAAATAGCCTCCTCATCAAGGGGGCGGATAGTTCGGATATCAATTACCTCCGCCTCTATTCCCTGGGTCGCCAGTTTATCCGCCGCCTCCAGTACGATGCGTGTGGGTTTTGAAAAACAGATGAGGCTTACATCGTCGCCGGAGCGTTTGATGTCGGCTTTTCCGATGGGGAGGAGGTACTCATCGTCTGGAACTTCCCCTTTCCACGAGTACATCAATTCCGCTTCCATAAAAAGGACCGGGTTGTCATCGCGAATTGCGCTTTTGAGAAGGCCCTTCGCGTCGTAGGGGGTGGAAGGGGCTACTATCTTTAAGCCGGGAATATGGGCAAAGAGTGACTGGAGTGCCTGGGAATGCTGTGAAGCCAGGTATTCCGCCGGACCATTGGGCCCGCGAAACACGATCGGGGTGCGCATTTGGCCTCCGGACATGTAGAGGTTTTTTGCCGCGTTGTTGATGACCTGGTCAAAGGCCATCAGCGAAAAATTGTAGGTCATCCACTCCACTATGGGACGAAGGCCGGCCATGGCCGCTCCTATGCCCATTCCGGTGAACCCTTCCTCCGCGATAGGGGTATCTATCACACGATCGGGGCCGAATTCGTCAAGGAGTCCCTGGCTCACTTTGTAGGCGCCATTGTATTGTGCGACCTCTTCGCCCAGGAGTAGCACATTTTCATCGCGTTTCATCTCTTCCTGCATGGCCTGTCGCAGGGCTTCACGCATCATTATCATTGCCATTTTTTCAGCCTCCTTTACTCGACTAGTACATCTTCATAGAGACTCTTTAGTTCCGGTTCCGGGCTTTCCTCGGAATACTTCACCGCTTCGCCGCATATTTCCCGAACTTCCCCATCCATTTTTTCAAAATCATCGTCACTCAACTGACCGGCCTCGGTCATTTCCCTTTGTAGAATGAGGAGGGGGTCCTGTTCCTTGTAGGAATCAAGCTCCTCCCGACTTCGGTATTTCGCGGGGTCGCTCATGGAGTGGCCCTTGTAACGATAGGTGAGCATCTCCAGGAATATGGGAGTCCCGCTTTTGCGCACCTTTTCTATCACACCGTTCATTTCATCGTAGACCTGGAGGGTGTCCATGCCGTTGGCCTGTTTTCCCTCGATGCCAAAGGCCCCGGCCATGGTACTAAAATCTTCCACCGCGGAGACCCTCCTGAAGTCCGTACCCATGCCGTAGTGGTTGTTCTCGCAGATATAGACTACCGGGAGATTGTAGATTTTCGCCAGGTTGAGGCTTTCATGGAAAGCCCCCTGATGGATGGCGCCGTCACCGAAAAAAGCCAGGACCACCCCGTCTTCTTTTTTGTAACGGATTTTGAGTCCCACCCCGGTGGCAATGGGAAGCTGGCCACCGACGATACCGTTGCCGCCGAACATATGCTTCTCACGATCGAACATGTGCATCGAACCGCCTTTTCCCTTCGAACACCCGGTGCTTTTGCCGAAGAGTTCGGCCATCACCGCCTTTGGATCCATTCCGGAAGCAAGGGCGTGGCCGTGATCACGGTAAGCCGCCACCACGTAATCCCTGCTCATATCGAGAGCCCCTATCGTTCCAGTCGCAACCGCCTCCTGGCCGATGTAGAGGTGGCAAAATCCGCCTATCTTTCGAAGACCGTAAGCCTGCCCGGCGCGCTCTTCAAACCGGCGAATCAGGAGAACCGTTCTAAGCAGGTCCAGATTCTTTTCTTTTCCATATTTCTCTATCAGGTTTTTTTGTCCCATCATTAACTCCTCTATCCGAAGCTGACCTTTTCTCTTAGACCCTTCATGGGGAGAAAAAGCGTTCCCCCCTCCAGGATTGTTTCCAGGACAATCAGGCTTGATTCATCGGTGTTGATATTCCAGAAGACCCTGAGACGGGGTCCGACTACCTCAAGTACTTCATTCAACATGGAGCTGTTGTCCACCAGGTTGATCATCCCGTCGATGTAGATGATTTTATTCAGGCTTCTGGACTGGAACATCCATTGTACCTTCGCGTTTTCTGAAAGCTGTTCCCGCTTCGCGAAGTTTCTGGAGGTGACCGCGTAAAGGGCTCCACTTCGGTCCTTCAGAATCGCGGGGGTCATCCATCTCATATGAGGGGCTCCGTTGGTATCGACGGTGGCAAGCAAACCTGCTCGCGCGTCTTCAATCATTTCATCCAACTCGGCAATAAAATCGTTCTGCTTCATTATTATTCTTCCTCCGTGTATAGATGTGGGGAGGGCGAGGTAGTTTTCATATATAGTACGCCTTCCTCCTTTTCAATATGGTAAAATTTTAAGTGAAATGATAGGATAAAACAAAAAAAATCGCCTATGGAGATTGATGGTTTGTGGAAATTTTCTTTTACAGGTGGGTGGAAAAATAAATACCCCGTGATATTTCTTCTGTTTAGCCTGTTTACCCTGGATTCTCTCTTCGGAGAGGATGTTCATTTTGCCTTCGTGCAGTACCGAGTGGAGAAGAATACCTATCGGAGTGAAGAGTCTTTCGCCAGGGATGTGGAGGCTTTGGTCTCGGAAGCGGTGAACAAGGGCTCGGAAGTGGTGGTGTTTCCCGAATACACCGGTGTTTTTTTGGCGACCATCCCGCTGTCGGAAGAACTGGAGGGGCTTGGTTCTATCGGTGAGGGGATTTCTCTCCTCCGCACACACTACGGAGCGGAGGTGAATTTGAAGGATTTTTTTATCCTCCGCAGCCGTGAAGTACAACGTCTCATGGATACTGTGTGGGGCGGAATCGCGGAGAAATATGGGATTTGGATTGTCGCCGGAACCGCCTTTGTCGCAGGGCCCGAAAAAAGTCTCTACAACCGCCTTTTTATATATGCTCCGGACGGGGATGTGTGTTACACCCAGGACAAGGTCTACCAGACTCCTTTTGAAAAAGGGGTGGTTGGATTGGATGGCGGACGCGTGGATGATGCTCAGACGGTGGTACTGGAGGGAATTGAGTGTGGCTTTACCATCTGTCGTGACACTTTTTTTGAGGTATGGAATAAAGAATTTTCGGAGCTTGACCTGTGGGTTGATCTGAAGGCAAACGGAGATGAGTTTGATGCCGGGGCGAGGGAGACCTTCAAAGAGGCGCTTCCCGAGAGAATCCAGGAAACCCATGTTGAAATGGGGGCAACTGTTTGTCTGACCGGCGGTTTTCTCGAACTATTCTGGGAGGGAAAATCCTCGGTTATCCGCTCGGCACCAAATAAGAGGGGTTACACCAGTGTGGTTGAAGCGCGCCGAGACGATGGGGAACAGATACTGTACACGGTGGTATCCGACTCAGGACCTTGAAGGCGTAAGTTTGAAAGGCTTCAGCCGCGAACTTCAAGAACGGAGACCAGCGTGCCGTCTCTGGTTCGCGCGGTTTGAGGATTGGTCGGGTCGGGGATTCGTTCTCCATCCACCACATAGTAGTAGTAGTAGACTCCACGGGGGAGGGAAAGGGAAAAGGAATAGAGATTCCTGTGGTCAGGGTCTTGTGAGAGTTTGTACATATAGGGATCCCAGTGGTTGAACGATCCGGCTACCGAGATTCTGCCTACCTGCTCTCCGGGGTATCGGAAAACTACCTGTTCTTTTTCAAACCTGGTGGAGAGGGTCCGAGCCTTTTTTTCTTCTTCAAAAAAAACCGGTTCATACACCGAGCAGAGCATTTCCGGGGGAAGCTTCACGGTTCTGTTGTTGTTGGGATCAGGGATCCACAGGCCGTCGACCACAAAGCGGTAGACCAGCCTGTCCACATTTTCCGGAGGACGGTAGGGCAGGAAAAATACACCTTTATCGTTCCGTGTAAAGGTGTGGATCTCCCGAAAATTCTCATGGAGAAAGGAAATCCCCACCCGTCGTGTCGGTTCAGGGGTCGAGTAGGAAAAAAGAACCCTGTCCCTGATGGTTTCCGGGGCCGACGCGCTCTCCATCAGTTCGACCTTCAAATGCATGTCGAAGGACTCATAATGCTGCGAAAAAGCGCCTTGTGCAATCAGGAAGACAAAGAGTATACTGCTATGTAAGAAGAGTGCGTGACGTATCATAATTATTCTCTACCCAAATAATCGGTACGACAGCCTGTTAATTGAAGGAAAAACGAGCGGATCTCATAAAGAGAGTGCTTGAAACAGTGTAGAGTGGTTAAAAGCTTTGGTACGGTTTTTTTTACGCGTAGGCTTTGCTTGAGAGTGGGGTATCCATTCTTTTAACCACCCACAAAAAGTTGGGAAAACCATCTATGCGAACCGGCATGTTGCATTCTCCGTATGAACCGGCCTATTCATACTTCATATTGAGATTTGCGCAGGAAAAACTAACCTTCTTCTCCTTCCCGTCCGAAACTGGAAACAGGTAATACTATGCCCGAACTACAAGACCTGGAACAATTTAAATCCGATGTACTCAGTCTCGGCAATGAACCCACCCTTCTGAACCGCAGAGGTATGAAGCTTCCTGAGATTTCACCCCCCGTACAGGAGGAAGACGAAGAGCTGAGTCAGCTGCTTGAAGACTTTGGTGAAGAGGACCTGCAGGGGGTTGAGGGT
>CAZJIN010000062.1:0-9789 GCA_964545955.1 uncultured Sediminispirochaeta sp. | reverse complement strand
GGCCCTTCCAGCTCCTCGGCTTCCTGTAGTTCTTCTCCCTCGAGTTCTTCTACAGGCTCTTCCAGCTCTTCGACTTCCTCAAGTGCTTCTACAGGCGCCTCTGCTTCTTCCAGCTCTTCAACTTCATCGAGTTCTTCGACCGCTTCTGCTTCCTCGAGATCCTCGACCTCTTCCATTTCCTCAAGCCCTTCGACAGGCTCTTCTACTTCTTCTACCTCCACCATCTCTTCGGGAGAGCTTGCCTTTTTTTCAGCACCACCCATAGGAGTAGACTCTTTTTGCTTCTTTACTTGTGCGGTTCTTTTTTGCGGACCCTCCTGGGTCCCTCCATCAAGTTCTGCCGATCCTGTCTCCGAAGATCCCGGTCCTATTGTTTTTTGCAGATTAAAGATTTTTTGAACGACCTCTTCAATATTTTCGAGGCTCACCCGCGATGAAGATTCCCTGGTTACACGTTTATCCAGAACCTGAAAAATATCCTGCCAGCTCTCATCTATCAACTGGTCTATCCGTTCTTCTTTCTCACCTTTTAACCTGCCCAGCCCCTTTTTCATCTCTCCCTTAAGGTCATTTTTCCTTCGTCCGATATCGTTTTTGAGCTGATTCCAATCCAGATTATCCTGATTGTCGAGATACCCACGGATGAATTCCAGTTGGAAGCGTTTGAGACGCGTTTTTATTATCACCTCGCGGTCCTGCCGCAGGCTGAATATCAATAGCAAAAAGAGAAAAATCGTCAGTCCCGACGCAATTAACAGGATAAGTCGAAGGGGAGAGCTCATCTGAAAAGCCCTCTGATTGACCAACAATCCAACCGTACCGAAATTCTCGGTTTTGCCGGATAGAAGCACGAATCTTTCTTCGGTGACCTCATCCTTAAAAACAAAACGCTCTTCGAGTAAACCTTCACTCCAGGAATTATTGGCTATCTCTTCAATACTTTGATCCTGAATCTGCTTTGTGTAAAAAAGATATCCTCCATCGAGGACAGAAACATTTCTTCCGACCTGAAGGACTCCACGAGAGATGAGAAACTGCTCCAGAGTTGATTTATCAACATAAAAGACAGCCGTACCGCGAAACTGGTTGAGATCATCATAAAGGGCAAATTTATACAAAAACCTGTTTGACTTTGCGTCAAGAAACAGCCCTGACTCGGCTGAAGGATCTATTTTTAAATCATCCAGAGGGATTTTAGAATTTTCGGAATCCAAAATCTTATACACAATTTTATAATCACCCTGACGCTCTATATCACTTTCAAGGGTGCTGTAGTGAATCTTATTTTTATTATCAATAAACCGTACGAAAAGAAGACCCTGATATTCGCTGTGAAGCTTGTCAAAAAGATTGTTATGCTCAAAAATATATTCGCGGTCCCAGTTCGGGCTGAATATTTTCTGAACATCCACCTCCATCAAAACCGATTCAAATCTTTTTAAATAATTGTTGTGGAATTTTTCAATAAGTTCTGATTTTTCAGAAAGTTCATTCTCATAAAGATCGGTCACCCTCTGATTGTAGAAATTCGCCTCAATATAATTAAAAAAACCTGAGTACGCGAATAACGCAAATCCCGTAATGAGGATGACTGATATGAGTAAGCTTATGGACACTCTCTGTATGTTAGTCATATCAAACCCGTATTTAATTTTACTCCTATTGCAGGATTTTTACTACCGCTCCTCTTTAATGTTCGGCATCTCTTACTCTCTAGGTGAGAATAAAAAGAGGGCATTCTTTTTACAGAATGCCCTCGTAATCAGTCGTTTTTTTTAAACTCTTTATTCGGGTTTTTCTTCCCCGTCCTTCTGAACCTCGGAATTCTCTTCATCCACAGGTTTTTTTTCAGGGGCCGGCTTCTCTTTGGAAGTCTCTTCCACTGCAGTTTCTTCACTTGAGGCTGTAATCTCTGCTTCTACCTTTTGCTCCGGCACCTGATCCTTTGTCTCTTCACTTGGTATTTCTTCAACTGGGGCTTCCGCCGCTTCTGTTTCTTCAGGAACAACCTCTTTCTTGACGTCGGCAGCCTTCTTTTTCTGAACCGTCTCGGCCTTTTTTGCCTTTGAAGATTTTGTAGACTTTTTCTTCTTTTCGGGCTCATTCTGCTCCACTAGCTCAAGAAGAACCATTTCCGCCGCATCACCCTGACGATATCCAAGCTTGAGTATCCTCGTATATCCACCTGGTCTTTCCTTGAACCTTGGGCCTATATCGGTAAAGAGTTTTGCCACAATTTCTTTGTCTTTGATATCCTTCGCAATAATTCGGCGGCTATGTACGCTGTCGTTTTTTGCCCTTGTAATCATCTTCTCAGCGGTTCTGCGTATAGCCAGGGCCTTTGCCTTGGTCGTTTTAATCCGTTCATACCGGAATAACGAGGTCGCCATGTTCCTGTGCAGGGCCCTACGATGGCTTTCTTTTCGGCCTAATCTATTAAATCCAATCTTATGCTTCATCGTTTTCGTCCTTATTTCGATGGAGTTTTGTCGATGTTTTTAGAACACTGTAATCAGTCATACCAAGACTGAGACTCCACTCTTTTAGCTTCTCCTTGATTTCGTTGAGCGACTTCTTTCCAAAGTTTCTTGTCTTTGCAATTTCCTCTTCAGTCCTCTTTGTCAGGTCACCAATTGTTCGGATGTTTGCGTTTTTCAAGCAGTTACTCGACCTTACTGACAATTCGAGCTCTTCAACCGGCGTGTTGAGAATTGTTCGGACCCTTTCTTCTTCCTCATCGACCTCGTCATCGCCGCTTATCGACTCTTCATCAAAATTTATAAAAATTGTGAAATGATCCTTCGCAATTTTAGCAGCTTCCGCCAGGGCATCTTCCGGCGATATAGTACCATCGGTGTTGATTTCAATAATCAATTTGTCATAATCACTGCGCTGGCCAACTCTGGTATTTTCAGTAAAATACTTCACCCTTTTTATTGGAGAAAAAGCTGCATCCACGGCAATCGTACCGACTTCTTCGACATATTGCTCATTTAATTCGGCGGGAACATATCCCCTTCCGAGGTCAACCTGTATTTCAAGGTCGAGATGGGCGTCCTCCATCATGGTCATGATCTTAAGATCCTTGTTACTAACCACGACGTCATTGTCTTTTTCTATATCGGCACCGGTTACTTCACCGGCCCCCTTCAGTTCAATATGAATAACTTTCTGTTCCTGGTCATCGGGTAGTTTCACATTGAGAATTCGCAGGCTGCTTATTACCTGAGGAGTATCTTCTACGATTTCAGGTATCGACTCAAATTCACTGGAAATCACATGAGCAGTCCCCTCTTTGTCATAAGAGGTTATTTTAACTGCGGTTATAGAATACCCCTGAATCGATGACAGGAGAATCCTTCGCAGCGTGTTCCCAATAGTCGTACCATACCCTCTTTCAAAGGGGTAGGCAATAAACCTTCCGTAATTATGGTTTACTTCACCATGTTCGAAGGTTATGCCCTTGGGTTTTTTAAATCCCTTTAGTAGATTCTTTCGCGCCATGTAATCTCCTACCTAGAATATAGCTCGACAACTAACTGTTCATTCACTTCCGCTAATTCATTTATATCTGCCTTGCGCGGATATGCTTTGATCAGTCCCTTCATTTCATCCGGGTCGAGTTCAAGCCATGGATACACCCCGGCTTTGGAAAATTCCTTCAAACTCTCTTTGATCGTATGCATTTTTTTGCTTTTTACCTGAATACGTATTTC
The DNA here is from genome assembly GCA_964545955.1 of uncultured Sediminispirochaeta sp. Classification (GTDB taxonomy): domain Bacteria; phylum Spirochaetota; class Spirochaetia; order DSM-16054; family Sediminispirochaetaceae; genus DSBN01. The sequence goes on along the minus strand of CAZJIN010000062.1, from coordinate 6,073 downwards.
GTCATTCTCTTTTACGATAAAAGACGGAATATTTACTCTTTTTCCATTCACAAACACATGCCCATGAGAAACAATCTGACGGGCCTGCTTTCTTGATGATGCAAAATGAAGCCTATAAACAATATTGTCCAGACGTCTCTCCAACATGGTAAGGAGGTTTTCACCGGTCTTTCCGCTCTGCCTATCGGCTTCATCGAAAAAAATCTTAAACTGGTTCTCCAGCATCCCGTACATTCTTTTCAGCTTCTGTTTTTCCCTCAACTGAAGTCCGTAGTCGGACACCTTTCTCTGCCGGTATCTCGGATCTTTTCCAGGAGGAGAAGCCTTCTTTGAGATGGGGCATTTTCCGGTAAAACACCGTTCCCCTTTGAGAAATAACTTTGTGCCTTCAGCCCGGCATAGTCTGCATGATGGTCCTGTGTATCTCGCCATTCGTAATCCTCTTTATACCCTTCTGCTCTTTCTAGGTCGACATCCATTGTGCGGGATCGGGGTAACGTCACGGATGCTTTTTACAGTCAAACCAAGATTACCCAACGACCGTATTGCTGACTCACGTCCCACTCCAGGACCTTTTACAAATACGTGCACATCCCGGAGACCATAATCAATAGCCTTTTTTGCAGCTGTTTCCGCGGTGGTCTGCGCAGCATAAGGGGTTGATTTTTTTGCCCCTCGAAATCCAAGACCCCCCGCACTGGCCCACGATACCGCATTTCCCTGCATATCCGTGATAGTGACTATGGTATTGTTAAATGTAGCCTGCACGTAGACCTTGCCTTCGTAAACAGACTTCTTTGTCTTCTTCTTTGTACTCTTTGCAGCTTTAGCCAATTTCTAAAACCTCCAACCTATTTCTTCTTACCGGCAACAGTCTTCTTCTTCCCTTTACGCATACGGGCATTTGTCTTGGTTCGCTGTCCACGAACCGGTAGACCCTTTCGATGTCTCAAGCCGCGATAACATCCAATATCCATCAGTCGCTTGATGTTCAGAGCTGTTTGAGTCCTGAGCCGTCCTTCAACTGTAAAATCATTATCTATAACCCCGCGGATCCTGTTTACATCATCACTTGTGAGATCGTTTATCCGTTGATCGGGATCAATCTCAAGTTTTTTGCAGATCTCCACCGCAGAAGTTCTACCGATTCCATATATATAGGTAAGCGAAATCTTAACTGCTTTATTTGGTAAATCTATTCCAGCAATACGTGCCATTCAGAACTCCTCCTCTACCTCTGTCTCTGTTTATGCTTTGGATTGCTGCAAATGATTCGTACAACACCCCGTCTTCTAATAACCTTGCATTCAGCACACATAGGTTTTACACTCGCTCGAACTTTCATCATAAACCCCTTATAAGTTCCTTGACTTGAGCCGGCCACGCCGGGTCAGCCCTTCATGGTGGTGCATTCGCAGATGCCCTTCTATCTGTGACATTGTATCGAGATCAACTCCAACCATAATCAGAAGGGAAGTACCCCCCATCAACATAGCAACAGATATGGGGAAGTCGAAAAGACTCTGAACTATCGTAGGAATAACTGCGATAAAAGCCAGAAACAGAGACCCCGGAAGTATAATCCTATTCAGGATCTTTGTTAAGTACTCTTCCATCTTCTCCGTTCTAATACCGGGAATAGAGCCACCATTTTCCCTAATTTGTTTCGCTATTTCTATCGGGTTTAATGAAACCTGGGTATAAAAATAGGCAAAAAACACAATCAACAGGGTATAGATAATCACGTAGGGCAATCCCTGGGGCCTAAGCCACGAGGAGAATGCGGCCAACCACGCAACCTCATTTCCAAGATTTCCCGCTATCTGCATGGGAAAGGTAAGTACTGAAGAGGCAAATATAACCGGGATAACACCGGAAGGATTCACCTTGAAAGGAATATAGGTACTCTGAGCACCATACATCTTTCGCCCCACCACACGTTTTGCATAATGAACGGGTATTTTTCTTTGTCCCTGTTGCTCATAAATAACCAGCGCAACAACACCAACAAACATTGCCAGTACAATTATTACAAAAACAGGATTCAATTCGCCGGTCTGTACCTTCTCAAAAATGGTTACGACAGCCTGGGGCATCCGTGCCACAATACCGGCAAAAATCAGCAACGAAATGCCGTTACCGACACCTCTCTGGGTGATCTGCTCACCCATCCAGATAAGAAACATCGTTCCTGTTGTAACCGTTAACATAGCTATCAGACTGTAGGGCAATCTGCTCATCGTAATAGCATTCGGTATCGAATCAGCATAAACCGTTACCACGTAAGACTGTATAAGACATACTCCTACAGTCCCGTACCTCGTATAACGCTGAATTTTCTTGCGACCGCCCTCTTCTTCCGAAATCTTCTTGAGCGCGGGAAAAACGACAATAAGCAACTGCATAATAATCTGTGTTGATATATATGGCATTATACCAAGCATAAAAACGGAAAAGTTTTTGAAAGCACCACCGGCAAAGAAGTTGATATATTCGGTGATACCGATATTTCCTGAACCTTCCTGTGCCATAAAGTACAACTTGAGCGCGTTCACGTTGATTCCAGGAATCGGTAGTGTAGCTCCCAGCCGAAAGACGGTGAGTACCATCAATGTGAAAATAATGCGTTGCCGTAAATCTTTTACCCGAAAAATATCGAGAAACGCGTTATTAGCCATCGCTACCTTCTTCTTTCATTTCAATGGTTCCACCGGCAGATTCGATCTTTGTTCTGGCCGATGCCGATATCTTCGTAAGGGTAAAAGTGAGTTTTTTCGAAAGCTCTCCAACTCCAAGAATCTTAACCTGCACATGCTTGCTCTTCACGATTCCCTTCTTCAAGAGGCTTTCTTTGCTGACGGTTTCACCGGCCTTATACCTTTCCTCTATAGTTCGGAGGTTTATAACGGTGAATTCTTTTTTGAAGGGATAGTTGGAAAAACCGCGAGAGGCGATTCTTCGGTATAACGGCATCTGGCCACCTTCAAAACCAAGTCTCACGCCGCCACCGGATCGGGAGTTCTGCCCGTCATGGCCTTTTCCCGAGGTACCGCCTTTTCCGCATCCTTTTCCGCGACCTACAACTCTCTTTTTCTTATGAGATCCCTTTGGTGCCTTAAGCTGTTCCATTCTAACCAATCTCCTCGATTTCTACCAGATGAGCTACTTTTTCGACCATACCCAGTATGTTCGCACTCGCCACCTGTTCAACACTACTGCCTATTCTACGCAGTCCAAGTGCATCAAGCGTACGTCCCTGCTTCGGCTTCCTTCCATAACGGCTCTTTTTTAAAGTGATACGGATCTTCTTTTCTTTTTTCTTAGCCATCACTAACTCCACATTTCCTGCAGTGTTTTTCCACGATCTTTTGCGATCTTCTTCGCGTCCATGATCCCGTCAAAACCAGCAAAAACCGCTTTCACTATGTTCATCGTATTCTGTGAACCAAGAGATTTGCTCAGAATATCATGTATACCGCAGGCATCCATGATCGCCCGCACCGGACCTCCGGCGATCACACCAGTTCCCGGCGTGGCAGGTTTTAGAAGAACCTCCGCGCTCTTGTAGCGTCCATTCACCTGATGTGGAATTGTGGAACGCTGCATCGGTACTTTAACCATGCTTTTCTTCGCCTTGTCCATACTCTTTCGTATAGCTTCGGCGACATCATTCGCCTTTCCAAAGCCGTAACCGACACTTCCGTTCTGATCTCCCACTACGACTAGGGCGGAGAAAGAAAATCGGCGTCCACCTTTTACGACCTTGGATACACGGTTGAGCTTAATGAGTTTTTCTACGTACTCGTTGTCCTTTTCCACTGTCTCCCCCTAAAATTTCAGTCCGGCTTCTCTTATGCCTTCGGCAATTCCCTTTACGATACCATGATAGGGAAAACCGTTTCGATCAAATACGGCGGTCTCTATTTTTTTTGCCACAAGGCGCTCACCAATGACTTTACCGATCTTCTTTGCATTTTCCACGTTATTCTTCACATCGCGGTACTCTTTTTCCATAGTACTCACCGAGGCTATCGTGGAATTCTCAACGTCATCAACTGCCTGAACGTACATATGTCGAGCACTCCGATAGACACTCAGCCTTGGCCGCTCAGCGGTACCGTTGACTTTTTTTCTGACATGTAGTTTACGCCGTCTTCTCTTGTTCTGCTTGTCTTTTACTCTCTTCATATCACTATTCCTACTTCACGCCGGATTTACCGATCTTACGAACTATCCGTTCGTCTTCATACTTTACGCCTTTGCCCTTGTACGGCTCCGGCGGACGCAGAGATCGAATCTCAGAACTGACCTGACCCACCACCTGCTTTTCAATCCCGCTCACTATAACCTTATTCTGCCCTTCACAGGTGATAGTGACATTACCGGGAATAAAAAACTCAATAGGATTTGAGTATCCAAGATTCAGATTGAGTATTTCTCCATTCACTTCGGCCCTGTAACCTACACCGTTTATGATCAGCGTTCTGCTAAAACCTTCTGAAACTCCGATTACCATATTCCGGCAAAGCTGTCTATACAGACCATGAAAACTCCGGGCTTCTTTTGAATCTGATTTTCTATCGATAAAAATCTGGTCCCCTTCAACGCGTATCTTCACTCCCGGCTGAAAGTCCTGTGAGAGCTTACCCTTGGGACCTTCGACAAAAACGGTGTTGTCTTTAACTTCGACCTTCACCTTGTCCGGTATCTGTACTGGTAATTTTCCAATTCGTGACATTCAATTCCCCCGTTTTACCAAACGGAACAGATAAGCTCTCCGCCTACCTTCCGTTCAGACGCCTTTTTTCCGGTGATTACCCCAGTGGATGTAGAAACAATGAGGATACCGTGACCATTGAAAATTCTGGGCATTTTTCTATAACCGGCATAAATTCTTCTACCGGGAGTAGATATCTTTTTTATCCCATGAATTATCGGGTCTTGTCTCTCGTCGTACTTCAGAAAAATTCTAATGACATTTTTTGCGTCGATATTTGTCTTCTTAAAATTTTTCACATACCCTTCATTCTTGAGAATCTTTACAACCTCAAGCTTTATCTTTGAGGGGTAAATATCGACCTTTTCATGTCCGGCGTTTACCGCATTTCTTATTTTTGTGAGCATATCTGCTACAGGATCGCTTACTGCCATATTCTCAACTCCCTCTTACCAGCTCGATTTTGTCACACCGGGGATAAGTCCTTCGTTCGCAAGCTTACGAAAGCAAACTCTGCACATACCGAACTTTCGCATATATCCACGAGGCCGACCACACACCCTGCATCTATTGACTCTTCTAGAACTGTATTTAGGTATCCGCTCAGACTTCACTACAAGTGATTTTCGTGCCATGCTATTCTCCCTACTTTCTGAAAGGCATACCCATTTTTGTGAGCATTGCCTTTGCTTCCTGATCTGTGTCTGCAGTGGTCACTATCGCGACGTTCAAACCACTGATTTTCTCTATTTTATCGTAGTCGATTTCAGGAAAGATTATCTGTTCCTGTATACCCAGCGAGTAGTTCCCATGACCATCAAAGGCATTGGGACTCACCCCCCTGAAATCTTTTACACGCGGTAGCGCTATATTCATCAGCCTATCGAGGAACTCCCACATTTTGTCCCCGCGAAGGGTAACCTTCGTGCCGATTTCCATACCTTCACGTAACTTGAAGTTCGATATGGACTTCCTGGCCTTTGTCTTTACCGGTGCCTGCCCGGTTATCATGGCCAATTCCTTCACCGCAGCCTCGAGTAGGTTTTTATTGTCGATTGCCTCACCGACCCCCGCGCTTACAGAAACCTTTTCGATTCTGGGTATCTGCATCGGAGTACTATAACCGAATTCTTCTTTCAGTTCTCCAGCGACCTTCTCGCTATACAGTTTTTTTAACCTTGGTACATACTGTTCCATTACAGCTCTTCCCCAGTTTTCTTAGCAATTCTTATCTTCTTGCCTTTTTCAAGCTTATATCCGATCCTGGTCACCTCACCGCTTTTCGTGAGTAGAGCAACATTGGATATGTTCAGCCGCGCCTCGATCTCTTCGATACCCCCAAGGCCGGGGCCCAAG
>CAZJIN010000061.1:0-9817 GCA_964545955.1 uncultured Sediminispirochaeta sp. | reverse complement strand
GCCCTCGGCCGCTGCAGGTGCCGATGCCGCGACCCTTTCCCTCGCCTCGCAACGGCAGCTGAAGGGGGACCTTGCCGGCTACGGGATTCTGTTTCGTTCGACCCCGGATCTTGTAGACCGTGTCTGGGAGAATCGGCCAAAGCCACCGTCGGAAGATGTGTACCAGCATGATGTGCGCTACGCGGGGGTCGGCCGGAGCACAAAGATCGACAATCTTCGGGTTGCCCTCACCGCGAAGGGGTGGGACTACCAGTTTCTCGCCTCCCTGTCGGATATCGCCTGGCTTTTTAACCTGCGTGGTAGCGATATACCCTACAATCCCCTGTGTATGAGTTACGCCCTCGTTGGAAGGGATGAGATATTCCTCGCCGTGGACCGTGAGAAGATGTCCGCTGAACTGGCCTCCCTGCTGGAGGAAGAGGGCCTTCGCCTGATTCCCTATGACGGTGTGGAGAGCTTCCTTCAGGAGTTCCTGGAAAAAAACCATCGTGTGGCCTTCAATCCGGGGACGACCAACTCACTTCTGGCGAGTATCATCCACCAACGGAGTATCCCGGTGGAGCGACCGGACCTGACCACTGAAATGAAGGCAATAAAAAGCCCGGTTGAAGTCGAGGGGTTCCACCGGGCTATGAGAAAGGACGGGGTGGCGATGGTACGGTTCCTCTACTGGCTTTCCCATGCCTGGGAATCGGGAAATCTCACCGAGTTTTCCGTTGGCCAGGCCCTCGCGAGTTTCAGAAGCAGAGAGGACGGGTTCATGGGGGAGAGTTTTAATCCGATCGTCGGGTTTCGTGATCATGGGGCGATCATTCATTACAGCGCGGATGAGTCAAACTCCGCCCCCATTGATGGTCCCGGACTGGTGCTGATAGATTCGGGCGGACACTACCTCGACGGAACGACCGATATCACCAGAACCGTAGCGCTGGGGGAACCCGATGCACAGCAGTGTGAAGATTATACGACGGTCTTGAAGGCGCATGTGAGTCTTGCCCTGGCGAGGTTTCCCGAAGGTACTCGCGGGTTTCAGCTCGATATCCTGGCAAAATCGAAGCTTTGGGAACGGGGAATGCAGTACACCCACGGTACTGGACATGGGGTTGGTTTTTTTCTGAATGTCCATGAAGGACCCCAGAGTATCAGTTCTCGATTGGTCGACGTACCCGTCCAGGCGGGGATGGTGTGTTCCAATGAGCCGGGAGTGTACCGGGAGGGACAATATGGTATCCGGATCGAGAATATTATTCTCACGGAGGAGTTGTTTTCCACCCCCTTCGGTGTTTTTAACGGGTTTGAGACCCTCACCCTCTGTCCCTTTGAGCGAAAACTGATAATCCCTCGTCTACTCAGTCCCGAACAGCTTGCGTGGGTGAATGACTATCATCGACGGGTCTTCGATACTCTTGCCCCTCATCTTGGTCAGGATGAGCGACTCTGGCTGGAAGAACAGACCTCCATTCTTGCATATCCTGATGGGGAAGGTTGAATGATCAGATGAAAAAAGTTGAATCTAAAATAGTCTCCAAAGAACTTCAGCAGGTGCTTCTCTCTTCGAGTACCTCCGATGAACTTGATACTGTGACCACCGGCGCTTCCTTCTTTGACCAGGGAATGCTACCCCTTTTTCATGAGTTGGGGTACATGTTCGTAAAAGGCGGGTCGAAGGAGGCCGAATTTTTTGAGAGTATCGATAAAACCGGGGATGCCGTGGGTCTCTTTTTTCCCGATGGAAAAATTTACCATTTCAACGGGGCCTTTGGGGATCTTTTCGGATTCTCCGGCAAGGAACTCAAGGGGAGCAGTTTTTTCAGTCTCGTTCAGAGGTCTTATCGAACCCTGATTGTGGAAAAAGTGAACCTCGCGGTAAAAAACATTTCCCGTGAGATTGGGACGCCACAGGAGATGGCCTTTGTGTTTCGTGGTTTGAACGGCTTCGGTGAGGTTCGATCCTTCGAGGGTATTTTTAGCGGTTTCTGGGACGGGGGGGAGGCCCTTGTCGCGGGGGTGATCAGGGATATTACCAGAAATCCCCATCTTTTCAAAGAACTACGGAGACTTGAAAAAAACTACTCCATCCTCACGGAAACGGTAAACGAAGCCATAGTGCGAATAGATGAGGAGTTCAATATTGTCTTCGCCAACAGCGCGGTTAAAAAAACCTTCGGCTACGAGATTGAAGAGGTACAGGGAAAAAACTTCTCGATACTCTTTCCTCCGGAGATCTTTAACCGTCACCGCGATGAAATCGCGAAATACTTTTTCATCGATGATGAGCACCGTGAGGACGCGGGTCTAACCCGTTCCGTTGAGCTTCTCGGCAAACACAAGAGTCGCGGTGTTTCTCCCATGGAGATCTCCTTCGGGAATTCCTCCGATTTCAGAGGCCGTACTCTTACCTGCATTATCCACGATATCACCCAGTACAAGAACAACGAACGCAGACTGCGCAAGCTTGCCTTCCACGATAAGCTGACCAATCTCGGAAACCGGGATCTTTTTCACAACGATATCACCAATGTTCTGGAGCAGCTGAAATCATATCCGGATCTGGGCGGAGCCCTCCTTTTTCTCGATCTCGACGGGTTCAAACAGGTCAACGATACCCTGGGACACAAGGCGGGGGACGCCCTTCTCCTGGAGACGGCCAGGAGGCTGCACGACTGCCTTCGTGAGTCCGATTCCATCTATCGTTTTGGGGGGGATGAGTTTGTGGTACTGCTTTCCCAGGTAAAAAAGAAGGCGGATGTGTCCAGGGTTGCCGGGAAGATCCTTTCAGCCGTCAGGACCCCCTATTACCTCAGCTCCGACGAGGAAAACCAGCCGAATTCTATGATAAATATAGGGGTGAGTATCGGAATCGCCCTCTTCCCCCAGCATGGAAAAGGGGTGGAACCACTGATACAGAACGCGGATCTTGCAATGTACGCGTCGAAGGATTCGGGGAAAAACCGCTACACCTTCTACGAGGAGAGCATGGTTTCCCGGGCGACGGAGAATATGAAGATAGAACAGGGTATTAAGAACGCCCTCCACAACAATGAGTTCGACCTCAAATATCAGCCCCTGGTGGATATTAACGGGAATATTCGCGGGGTGGAAGCGCTTCTCCGCTGGACAAGCATAGACATGGGGCGAATCAGCCCAGGTGTCTTTATCCCCGTGGCAGAGGATAAGGGGTCTATTATCCCTATTGGAAAATGGGTCATGATGACCGCGTGTCGTGAGATTGGCGAGCTGATGAAACACGCCAACCGTGATTTTTATCTGACCGTCAATTTGTCCCCCGTACAGCTTGAGACCCAGGATATTATCAAAGTCCTGAGAAACGCGATTCTGCATACCGGCTTTGATCCTTCCCATCTTCGGCTTGAAATCACCGAATCCAGCCTGATGAACGAACCCGAGGAGGTGACGAGGAAGATGCATCGGATCATTGAAGATAACCCCGGAATCCAGTTTATTATCGATGATTTCGGCACCGGTTACTCCTCCCTCAGTTATCTGGCGCAATTCCCCGTGGAGAGTCTAAAGATCGACCTCTCCTTCGTGACGGGCCTGCAGAGACCCGAGAACCGTAAAATCATCAACACCATCCTCACCCTCGCCAATACCCTCGGACTCAAAGTGGTAGCGGAGGGGGTTGAAACCCGGGAGCAATGGGAGTATTTCAGACAGTACCCCGATATGACCCTGCAGGGGTATCACTTCGGGAAGGCGATCCCGGTGGAAGAGCTCCGTATTCTGCTGGAGGGAAATGAGCCTCTGAATACTATGCAATAGTTGTGAATATGATTACATTGAATAAATGAACGCAAAAGGTGACCGCGCTCGGCTGATCGCCCTGTCCTCATGGGCAGGCATAATAGGAAATGGTATTCTGTCGATACTCCAGCTTTTTTTTGGTCTCTGGGGCAATTCCCTGGCCCTCCTAGGCGCCGGTATCGATACGGTGACCGACGTGGTTACTTCGGTAGTAACCCTGTACACCGGTCGCATCATCGATCAGCCCCCCGATGAGCAACATCCTTACGGCCACGGACGCGCGGAGACCCTGGCCACCAAAGTCCTTGCCTTCATTATCTTTTTCGCCGGCGCCCAGCTTGTAATCTCCACGATCGAGCACCTGATGAGTGAGAGTTCGCGGGAGCTTCCCGCAAAAATCACGATGGCGGTAGCCGCCGTCTCCATCCTTGCAAAGATAGCCCTCGCCCTGGTCAAAGGGTGGGCGGGGAAGAAGGCCGGTAGCCGAATGCTCATCGCAGACGCGAAAAATATGACCATGGATGTGATGATATCCGCCAGCGTGCTGGTGGGCCTCTTTTTTTCCATTCGTCTGGGAATGCCGATGGTGGATACCGTTCTGGGACTGGTGGTGGGCCTCTGGATTATGAGGATCGGGTATGGTATTTTTATGGAGACCACCGTCGAATTGATGGATGGAATGCAGGATCGGGAAATCTATCGACAGCTCTGTCGGGAAACCCTGAAGGTCGAAGGAGTTTACAACCCCCACAAAATGAGAATCCGGCAGATCAATACCCGTTATATTGTCGACATGGATATTGAAGTCGATGAGAATATGACCGTGCTGGAGGGGCACAACATCGCCATGAAAGTGGAGAAGCAAATCCATGATGTTCTTGAAAATGTGTATGATGTGCATGTGCATGTCGAGCCGGTGGGGAACCGGGAACAACGCGAACGGTTCGGCATCTCCCAGGACAACCTGCGGAGCCCTCAGGGAGAAGGTAGTATTGGCGATGATAAAATTAGCGATGATAAAATAATCGAGAAGGAAAAAGAGGAGTAGACTGTATGGTGGAAGCACTGAATAAAAAGAAAAAGTTCACCCCCCGTAAGGGTCCGGTGGTGCTGGCTATTATGGATGGTGTGGGAATCGGAAAATTCAAGGAGGGGGACGGTGTGGCCGAAGCCCGAACCGAAACCCTCGATGAGTTGAAGGCGAACTGGCCCTTCACGCAGTTGAAGGCCCACGGTGTGGCCGTCGGACTTCCCGACGACGGAGACATGGGCAACAGCGAGGTCGGTCACAACGCCATCGGCTGCGGCCGTGTGTTTGCCCAGGGCGCCAAACGGGTCAACCAGGCTATCAAAGACGGTTCTATTTTTACCGGAGATGTCTGGAAAAAACTCGTCTCCACCGTGGTTTCCTCCGACGGCACCCTGCATTTCCTCGGACTTCTTTCGGACGGCAACGTCCACTCACACATAGATCACATCAAGGCCATGGTGAGCCGCGCGAAGGAGGACGGAGTCGGCAAGGTCAGGATCCATGCCCTTCTGGACGGCCGGGACGTCGGCGAAACATCAGCCCTCGAGTACTTCGATCCCATGGATGAATTCCTCGCCGGGCTTTCCGACGAATCCTTCGACGCCAGGATCGCCTCCGGGGGCGGCCGCATGCAGATCACCATGGACCGCTACAATGCCGATTGGGACATGGTCCGCAAAGGCTGGGAAACCCACGTTCTCGGTGAAGGGCGGCAGTTTGGGACTTCCAGGGAGGCGATCGAGAGCCTCAGGAAGGAAACCGGTGCGATCGATCAGGACCTGCCCCCCTTCGTGATCGCCGCTGACGGCAAGCCCGTTGGAACAGTGGAGGACGGCGACAGCTTCGTGCTCTTCAACTTCCGCGGAGACCGGGCCCTGGAGATCACCAAAGCCTTCGAAGCGGGGGATGACTTCACCGAGTTCGATCGCAAAAGAATCCCGAAGGTCGAATACGCCGGGATGATGGAGTACGACGGAGATCTTCACGTACCAAAACAGTACCTCGTCCAGCCCCCCTCTATCGACAGAACCATGGCGGAGTACCTGGTCGCCTCGGGGGTGAAGCAGTTCTCCATCAGCGAGACCCAGAAGTTCGGCCACGTCACCTATTTTTTCAACGGAAACCGCACCGGCAAGTTCAGCGAGGAGCTGGAAACTTATGTCGAAATAAAATCGGACAGGGTTCCCTTCGAGCAGCGTCCCTGGATGAAGGCCGCGGAGATCACCGACAAAATCATAGAGACCATCGAGAGCGGAGAATATCAGTTCATCAAGTTCAACTTTCCCAACGGCGACATGGTCGGCCACACAGGCATCTACGAAGCGGTCCTCTGCGCAATGGAGGCACTGGATCTGTCTCTTGGTCGCATCAGGAAGGCTGTTGAAAAAGCCGGGGGCGTCATGATCGTCAGTGCCGATCACGGCAACTCCGACGACATGTTCGCCAGGCACAAGAAGACCGGTGAAGTCCTCCTCTATGAAAACGGCAAACCCCAGGCCAAGACCAGCCACTCCCTCAACCCCGTGCCATGCATCGTCTACGATCCTTCCTGCAACGGGGAGTACTCGAAGGAGCTCAGGAGCGGACTGGGCATCTCCTCTCTGGCCGCGACGAGCATTGAACTGCTCGGTTTCGAGCCTCCAGAGGATTACGACCCCGGTGTGTTGGAGTGGAAGTAGAGTTTTTTTATCCTGAAATTCACATCGCCCAGGGCCCTTGATCGTTCGCTTGAACTGATTGGAGGGCCCTGTCAATGTCGAAGGTCCCGGACTGATCAACGAAACCATCATGAACAGCTCAATACGAATAGGGTATCGGCCAGCGGGCTTGAAGGGGCGGGCCGGCGCCGTTTGGGGAGGCCTTGACTCCGGAAATTGACTAATTTTATTGATGTGCTATTTGAAGCAGATTATACTGTAAGTGACTGGTAATAAGTAGAAGGAGAAGTTCTATGCTTATTACTATTCCTAAAGTGCTTCGTGATACCCTCGGAGAGGAGGCTTCAACGGCTTTGGTCGAACTTTTCAACGTACAATCACAGAATACCAACACCTCGATCAGTACTTTCGTGGAGGAGAAGTTCGAACGTCGTCTGTCCGAGGAAATGGCGAAACTCCAGCTCGAGATCTCCAAAGTGCGGGAAGATAACCGCAAGAATCAGGCTGATACAATCCGCTGGCTCTTCTTCTTCTGGGTGGGACAGATAGGGGCGATGCTGGGTATTCTCTTCGCATTTTTTGATTGAATCACATATCCCTGGCGAAGGGGGCGGAGATGCCCAGTGCCAAAGCGCAGCAGTTCAAGCTCCATGAGATGAGGAGGGAGATGCTGTCGCAGTGTTCCCGATACTCCTCAAAATACGTACCGCGCACAGGATGGTAAAGAGCAGAATAGTCGGAATGATAAAGATAACCGGAATGACATTTACCCCTAACATCGACATAGCGATGATCTTGGCCACTAGTGCCGTCATCAGGAGAGAGAGGAAAACTAGATATGCCGGAGCCAAAAGATATCCCATAGGTCTTCGCTGAATGAGAAGAAGTCCCGAAACGAACGAAAGCGGTAGCAAGAGTCCCAGGTCGAGCCCCTGCACGATCAACGTGGTGTAGTGTTGCAAGGACTCCGGGTAAATGGAACCGTTCAGAAGGGGAGGAAGCACAACCCCCAGCCAGAGCCATGCGATGGCCACCGAATTGAAAATCAGAAAACCGCCGCACATCTTCACCGGTGTCCGTTCCTTAAAAACTGAAGGAAGTTCCCGGAGGTCTATACCAAGCAGAACCAGGGCCAGACCAAAAAAACTTGTTCCCAGCAGGAAGGCATAGGCCAGAAAGAATACATTGTACATCCCCATAACAAGGTAGAAAAGATAGGTCACAAGAAAATAGCCCAATACCCCCGCCAGCAGGAATTGTCCCCTCAGCGATCCGGTCCGCGCTCCCTGCCTCGCGATCAGGTAAACAGCCCCCAGGAGAGGGACCGCGAGAAAAAGGGTCACGTAGTCCTGTCCGATTCCCTGAACGGCGACATCCGCCGACATATGCTTGTAGAGGCCGTAGCCGTGAATCATCACTTCTTCGCCTCGTATGGATTCATATACAAAGGGTCCCGGTCCGTCATGAGTGAAGATACCCACCGCGGCCGAGGCCGCCGACACAATCATTATACAAACCACCAGTACTCCAATCGTTCTTCCGTATTTCATCGATCTATACTCCTTTGGAAATGTGAATCTTCGAGGATCGCCGTAGTATATCCACCGCGTAGTTTACCCATCTGTAGAAGTCTTTATATCTGTTGATATCTATCTGGATCCTGTGTGTGGTTTCGGATTTGTCACGGACAATTTGATCGGGATAAACAGGTATTTCTCTGATTGTATACTGTTCCATGCCTTCATTGTAGACAAAATAGGAATGCAAAAAAAGATGTTTAATCCCTCAAAAAGCCGCTCCCAGGGCCCGGGAAATCTCTCCTGCCGCCTCGATAATCTTTTCCCTGAAGCCGAGAAGCTCCTTCACCCCCATCCTGGAAGCGACCGCCGAGACACTGACCGCGTGGCGTACCCGACCGATGTCGTCGAAGATCGGCACCGCGAGGCAGCAGATCCCCTCGTTGTCTTCCTCACGGTCGAGGGCGTAGCCGTTCTTTTTCACCTCCCCGAGTTCGGCCCGCAGGTCCTTCCGGTTGTCGATAGTCCGGGGAGTTCGCCGCGAGAAGCTACAGCCTGCAAGGAAGTCCTCGATGTATCGGTCCTCCTGGTATGCCAGGATCGCCTTGCCGAGGGCGGTGCTGTGGAAGGGGATCTCCGCCCCGATCTTCGAGTGCATTCGGATCGTGTGGTCCGATTCAATCTTGTCTATGTAGTGCAGGGATGTGCCGTCGAACTCGGCGAGATGGACGGTCTCCCCGGTGAGTATCCTGAGCTCAATCATCGCAGGGCGGGCGAGTTCCGTGATTCTCAGGGACTCCTTGACTTTGGTGGCGAGGTTCAGGAAGCGATAGCCCAGGTGTACCCGGTTCGTCACCGTGTTGAGGGAGAGAAATCCTTCCTTCGACATCTCCGTGAGAAAACGGTGCAGCGTACTCTTATCCATTCCCGTCTCTTCGAGAAGATCCTTTCGGGTGAGGGGGCCTTTCTTTTCAAGAATAGTTATGAGGGAAAAAAATTTGTCCAATGTCGTCATAGTTTCATATTATAATCGTTTGTATCATATTTTGCAACCATATTGACAATTCTGGTCGAGCGCCGTAGTATTGAAGGAGTATCAAGAGCAGGAGGCGGACTATGAAGCAGAGACTTCGAAAGAACGGGGTGGTCCCCGTGGTGAAGATTAACGATGCCGGGAGGGCTGTGCCCCTGGCCCGTGCCTTGCTTGAGGGCGGTCTCGACGTGATCGAAATCACCTTCCGCACATCGGCTGCGTCCGAGGCTATCGGTCTGATCAAGAAGGAGGTCCCGGAGATGCTTCTTGGTGCGGGAACGGTCCTCACTCTGGCCAACCTCGAGAAGGCCGTCGAAGCCGGTGTGGATTTCGCCGTCAGTCCGGGCTTCAACCCGAAGATCGTGGATCGCTGCCTGGAGTTGAAGCTCCCCGTTTTTCCCGGAGTCATTACTCCTACGGAAATCGAGGCGGCCATGGACCGGGGGCTCACGAGCTTGAAGTTTTTTCCCGCCGAGGCCTCGGGCGGTACGGCCATGCTGAAGGCCCTGTCGGCGGTCTATGAAGTGGACTTCATGCCCACCGGGGGAATCGGCCCGAAGAACCTCCGGGACTATCTGGCCCTGCCGAAGGTCGCCTGTGTGGGCGGCAGCTGGCTGGTCAAGAGCGATCTCATCGACGGCGGGCGGTTCGATGATATCACCCGGCTGACCCGGGAGGCGGTGGAGATTGTTGAGGATATGAGGGGAACGAAGGATGTCTGAGCGAAATAAGACAGGCCGGCGCGGGGCCGCCGATGCGGATTACGTCACCTTCGGGGAGATCATGCTGCGCCTCAAATCGCCGGGACAAGAGC
>CAZJIN010000060.1:0-9826 GCA_964545955.1 uncultured Sediminispirochaeta sp. | reverse complement strand
CTCCGAACATATCAATGTAGATGTTTCCATCCATATCTTCGAGGGTCGCCCCTTTGCCGCGTTTGAGGGCCATGGGCATACCCTTTGGATAACTGATGACAGAACTTTCGTGTTCATTTTGATATTCAAGAATCTCCAGGCTTTTCGGCCCGGGAGGCGTCACCTTTACCTGTGGTGCTCCTGAAAAGGAGAGTTTTGCCAATTCCTGTTCACTAATCATCTCTTACCTCCTGAAAGTTTTATAACCTTATCTCTCAGCGGTAGGACCCTTCGAGTGGTTTTTTTTACAAAAATTAAGTCCATTGTTTCTACCTCGCAACACCAATTCAGAAGTGCTGATCCTGGCCAAGCTTTCTAGAAATCCTTGAGGCGGCATCTTGAAGGGAAGGGAGTACACTCTGCTGTCTCTCCTCCGTCAGACGCATCGCGGGACCTGAAATCGAGATCGTCGCAACGACCTTCTGCCGGTAATCGGAAATCGGCGCGGCAATACTGTTCAAGTCGTCGCTGAACTCCCTGATCTCTGTGGCATATCCCCTCGCCCCCGCTTCTTCGATGGACGAAAGGAAAACCCCGCGGTCGTCTATTGTTTCCGGTGCCCTCTTGACCATGGATAGCCCGTTCACAAAATTTTTTCTCTCCTCGAGAGATAACCCCGACAAAAGTACCTTGCCCGACGCGCATGCATGAACTGGATAGTTATAGGTTACATCGGGATTGAGGGTAAGATGATGGGAACTCTTTACTTCATCAATAGCTATCACCATATCTTCCACAAGCACGTTCAGATAGATATTTTCCTCCGCGATCTTCATCAACTCAATCATGATCGGTTTTGCCACATCCCGAAGATCTCTGCTCAGAGGTACGGTACTGCCCAGCTTAAAAAGCTTGAAGGTAAGACCGTAGCCTTTCTCAATCTTCTCGACATAGCCGATTTCCATGAAGGTTGCAAGCAAACGATGGATATTCGCGCGGCTGAATCCAAGGCCCTTCACGATATCCGTAGGCAGCACCGGCTGGTTGTTTCCAATAAACTCCAGCACTTGGAATGCCTTCAGCACCGTAGTGGCAAGCACGTAGCCTTTTTTTTCACTATTTGAACCAATGTTTATATCTTGCAACACATTCTCATTTTGTCGTAGATCAGGGCATTTGTCAACCTTTTTTTCAAAGGTCTGTGCTGTCGCGCGCGGGCGCCCGGTGTAAAGTAAAAGGTCTGTGCACCGTTGTGCGCGAATGTCTGATCACCGCTATCACCGGTATAATCCGGAGCGCGCAAAATGGTCGAATAGAGTGGTTATTATGATGAAAAAGGAGGGGCTTTACCCGGCTATCATTCGGGTTATCTCACGAACAGTCGCCTTGAGATCGGGGACAACCGCCTCGGCGCTCTCCACGGTGAACCGATCGGCGGGGCCCGATACGCTGATAGCAGAGCAGACCCTCCCCTTCGTATCAAAGACGGGAGCGGCGACACAGTTCAGCTCTCTGCTGAGTTCCTGTCGGTCCAGGGCATAGCCCTTTTCCCTGACCAGGCCCAGCTCTTCCATCAACCTGTCAGAATCGGTGATCGTGTTGGGAGTGGTGGGAACCAGATCAAGGCTGTCGACGATTTTTCGGCATATCCCCGGTTCGAGAAATGCAAGGAGTACCTTACCGAGGGAAGTACTGTGGAGGGGATCGCTGCTGCCAATGGAGCGATCGAGCTTCAGATAGGTGATTGCCTCAACCTTATCAATATACAGGACTTGGTTTTCGTAGAGGACTCCGTTGTTTACCGTCTGCCCGATCAGTTGTGAGAGCCTGAGCATGGAGGGTTTTGCCGTATCTATCAGATGCTTTCTGTGGGGAATAGTGTTTCCCAGTTCAAACATCTTGAAAGTGAGAATATATGTTCCGTCCTGACGCTCCTCAACGTAATCCAGGACACTGAGGGTAGCCAGTAGACGATGAACCTTCGATCGGTTCAGGTTCAGCTTCTTGGAGATCGTAACAGGTGTGGCACCACCCGTACCGCTGATCAGCTCCAGTATGTGAGATGCGGTTACCACCGTCGAAAGAGTAGGTCGTCCGTCATTATTGTCATTCATCCCAATTTACTATAGTAAGGAGCCCGGCTGTGGTCAACACAGTCACTGTTCCAAATCAATCAATCCGTCCGACAGACCTGCCAATTCAATCCGCTTCGATCCTACGGGCGTCCCGTGGAGAAGGAAAAAAACATCTCCCTCCTCTCCCGCTCCCTCCCCATCGATAAGTGAGGTATCGATGTACAGATCAAGCTTCCCCTCCGATCCGGTGCGGCTCCGGGCTATTTCCGAAAAACGTCGGCCCCGTTTCACCGCGAGGTAAAACGGATAGTCCGGTGAAGGCGACTTCACCACCAGGTGTCGGGTGTTGCGCTCCACCTCCACCGAGGACACCCTCCCGGGAGGCAGGTCCTCGTTGAGCTGTCTGATTGCCAGAAAGGTACTTCCCTGGAGCACCAGGGTGTGAAAGGCCGAATCGGGTACCACTACGGGAGTGCCGATCCCATCGATCTTTAAGGGGGAATAACGACGGGCACTATTCATTTCGAGAAAGGTCAATTCCAGATTCCCCTCTTCCCCCGATGTCTCCCCCAGGGTGGACAAATCGGGC
The DNA here is from genome assembly GCA_964545955.1 of uncultured Sediminispirochaeta sp. Classification (GTDB taxonomy): domain Bacteria; phylum Spirochaetota; class Spirochaetia; order DSM-16054; family Sediminispirochaetaceae; genus DSBN01. The sequence goes on along the minus strand of CAZJIN010000060.1, from coordinate 7,183 downwards.
AGACGAAGCTCAATATACACCCTGTCGGGTTCTAAATAACGTGGAAGATCAGCAATGAAATATTCCCTGCCCGGGGAGAGTTCCGAAGCGTCAAGCCGGTATTTCGCCGCGGTTTCGGATCTGTCGGTACTGACAATCCACTCTCCCCTGGTGGCAATCAACCTGATTCGACCGGACTGATCACCGTTCACCCGATCGAGGGACCACCGTCCCGAATCCGTCGGATACCACAGATAGAGGGGGGACCGGTCACCCGGAATCAGGGTAATCGTCCCGGCGGGATCGTCGAGGCGGTAGGTTTTTTTGAGATATCCCTTCCCGTTGAACCCAAGCTCCTGCTCAACCCAGCCTCCCTTTCCGTCTCTGTAAAAAAAGCTCCGGGCCTCCAAAGGGGCCTCCATGGGGGCCTCCAAGGGGGACTTCAAGGGAGCCTCCATGGGGGCCTCCCGAGAAGACACGGACGGATTTCCCAGGGAAAGGGCAAACTCCCCGGTCGGGAGTATTCGTACCCCCTCGCCGCTGCCGTCGCTTTTTCTCAAGTAGACCCATACATTATTCCTAAAACTGTCGGACACCAGATGCCCGTCGCTGTCGTAGATAGTACCAACCAGGATCGGTGACCGACGTTCCTCCGTGGTGTCCCGCTGAAAATAATTGTCCCATCCGGAAGGCCGGTCGAGGATATCCGTGATCCTTCTGTTATCCGATTGAGACAGTTCCGTCAGTCGAGTCCGTTCCCGGGGGTACTCCACTATGTGAAAAGGATCCACAAAGTGTACGGTTGCCTGGGGATCGTAGGAAACCCATCCCGCGTCGACATAGTAGACCTCCACATGGGCGTGAAAACCACCCGCCCCCTCCTGACCATATCCCCACATATGACCGGGAGGAATATAGGAATCCACCACCTTCGCAGGAATACCAAGCATCCGCAGGAGGAGGGCCGCCACATTCGCGTAGCCTTCACAGTACGCCCTGCCCGTACGGAGCACATCCGCCGGGTTGCTGGAACTTCTCAGGGTGTAGGAAACGTGTTCCCTGGTATGCCGCATGATCATCTCCACCGCCTGGTGCTGATAATTCGCCTCAGCGCTGATCTGTTCCGCCCTCTTTTTCAGGAATTCTATCTCCGCCATTTCCAGGGGAGTGACTTCCACGAATTTCCTCTTGATCAGCTCGCCCCCTCCCCTTCTCACCTCGATGCCCTTTCTGCTGGTCGAATAGTCGAGAAAAGGGGCTAAATCCGGGTCTTCATATACCCCTGTTGCCGGAAAGGGGACCTCCGTTTCCAGGGGCTCCAGGGAGCTGTGAGTTTCCACCACCACATAGCCGTCCCCGCGTTGAACCACCTTCTGAGAATTGGAGTTGTTCTCATATTCAAAAAAATCGTCCAGAAGCTCCCTGTTTTCACTCTCAACGCGAAACCTGAAGCTCATTCCACCTTCCACGACCAGGGTAGTCGCCCCGCTGTAAATGACGGGACCCAGGAGAAGGACCACCATAAGCAACAACTTACCCCTCAGCACTTCGAAATATTTGGAATTGCTGTTCTGCCTGTTTTTTTCAAAGTTATATAGACCCATTGCTATAAAGATAATAGAATAAATCAGCAATTCAAGTCCGAGGTCACGATTCGTTGATGGAAAAAAAAGATTCCCCTTCAGTACAGAACCTTTCCGTTCAGTTCCACAGCATAAGCGTTCCGGTCAGGGTCATGAGACGGGTGAACCAGAAGCACATCCGCCTGAGGATAGCGGCGAATGGAGAAGTCAGCATGTCCGCTCCACTGCGTACACCCCTTCGGGAGGTAAAACGGGTCCTCTCCCTGAAAGAAAGCTGGATCCTCGCGGGATTGGAAAAGCGCTCGAGGGAAATACGGAAGGTCGATCCCCTGAAGCAGATTTTTTTCAAGGGTGAATCCTATTCGGTGAGTTTTGAGGAAACCAGCCGTCGCAGGTACCTCGTACGGATCGATCAGACCGCCGGGACGTTCAGTGTAACCGGGCCTCTGTTCGATCGTCCGGCTATAGAAAGGGCACTGGCAAAACAACTTCATCGGGAAGCCCGCGAAGAGCTGACAACACTGGCTCAGGAAATATCCACACGAATCGGCATCCCCTACGGACGGCTTTTTATCAGAAATCAACGGACCCGGTGGGGAAGCAGTTCATCCATTGGCAATATCTCTCTCAACTGGCGAACGATAATGCTCCCCGAAGAAGTGCAGCATTACCTGCTGGTGCATGAGCTTGCCCATCAAAACCAGCTGAACCACAGCGGCGCGTTCTGGAAACTGGTCGAACAGCATTGTCCCCGCTATCGACAGCACGAAAAGGTCCTGAAGCAGAGTCGGATCCTCATGGACCTCTTCAGAGACGTATGAGCAATTTATTCATCATGATTCGCCGTGAGAGCTGAGATGATCCGATCACAACTTTCAGTATATTCGCGGTATTCTTCGCTGTACGCTTCGTGGCGGCCCTGATCAGGGTGGTAAATATCGTCGATCCTCACCAGGTCCTCCGCGGCGTCCTCTATTCGCTCCCAGAGCCCCAGGGCCTTGAATCCAACGGCTGCCCCGCCGGTCAATTCCGCATCGATGATATGGGGGACCTCCACCGTTTTTCCGGTGATATCGGCTTTCATCCGGTTCCAGATTGAACCACGTCCCTGACCTCCCGATATTCGCAGATTTTCGACTCGACATCCCTGCCCCTCCAGAGTTTCAATCAGGTCCCGTACTCCGAAACCGATGGAGTTCACCACCGCCCGTCCCATCTCCGCCGCGCCGTGGTGTGCTTCAAGATTGGTAAAAACTCCCTTCGAAAACTCCCATACCGCACCACGATGCAGGGATGGGTAAAAGTGGGGCAGATCACCCCTCCGGTGAACCCTGGAGACCTCGTTGAGCATGGACTGGTAATCACGGTCCTCCTGTCCGGAAAACCGGCGGAACCACTCGAAAATAATTCCCGTAGCGGAAAGGATCCCGGCATTGTTGTAGAGCCCTTCGACCGCGTGGGGCAAACACCTGATTCTTTCGTTTCTGATAATCTTGTCGCTGCAGCAGTTTATACCCTCGGAGGTACCGGCACGATCACAGGTTCTCCCCGGCCTGGTGACCCCTGTGCCCAGCATCGACATCAAAAAATCCGCCCCGGTGGCGACCACGGGTATCCCCGCGGGAAGGCCTGACCATTTTGACCCCTCGGAGGTGACCTCTCCGAGGATTTCTCCGGTCTTCAGGAGGGGGGGCAGCTTTTTTGCATCGATCCCATAGGCTGAAATACCCCGATCGTTCCAGATAAAAGGGCTGAACTCATCGGAGGGTGTAAAAGCGGCATGCTCTCCGGTGAGACAACTGCCCAGGTATTCGGGACAACCGAGAAACCATTGACTTTTACCGTATATTTCGGGACGGTGTTCGGCAATCCAGGCGATCTTAGGCAGAAAAAAAGAGGACTCTCCGGAGATTCGTGAGTCCCTCCGGTTCAACCAGAGGGACGCTTCATCCAGGGGGAGCCCCTTCGCGTCGAGCGGTACGATGGTAGGTCCGTTTCCGCTGATTGCAATCACCCTGATGTTCGGCCTTTCTGAAAAACCGGACAGGGCCTTCTTCAACGCGTCAAGCCACATTTCCGTCGGCTGCGTTTCAAGGGGGCCCCTCCGGTTCGTTGAAAAGGGTACCCTCGTCCAGTTCAGCAGGTTCCCCTCAACATCTATCACCCCCGCCTTTAGAGATGAGGTGCCCACATCCACAGTGAGAGCCTTCGAAGTATCGCCGTGTGTATTCAGGTTCGTATCCAACTTTTGCATCATTTTTTCCAGTTAACACTTTAGAGAATCGAGACGACTTTGTACAGCGGTCTGTCGCTGTGACCCGCCGCGGGAACAACACTTGACAGATTCCGCGACACATCTTATCATTTGAATGTATTTTCTTCGAGGGAGGGACTCAGTCCCGACCTGCGGTGATAGTCCGCAAACCCGGTTTAGCCGGGTGGATACGGTGAAATTCCGTAGCCGACAGTGCAAGTCTGGAAGGGAGAAGAAAATCAGGGGACCCACGTGTCCCTTTTTCCCTATCTCCCTGAAAGACCGACCTCGAACTCTTACAAATCTATTTTTAGAGGAGACACATATGTCTTTAAGGTTTTTAAGAGGTCGGCATTTCTTTTATTTTTCATTCCTTTTCCTCATTCTCCCGCTGGTGTTGGCGTTATTGCTTTCCGGTTGCGGAGTTTCGAAGGAGGAGGTTGGAAAAGAATCAGAAAAAGAATCGACCGAACCAGTGAAATCCGCGGAACCGGAGGAATATCGCATCGCGGTCTTCATCCCCGGTGTGATGGCGGGCAGTCCTCTCTACCAGATGTTGGCGGAAGGGGTTGAAGAGGCAGCCGGAGAGCACGATTTCGCCGACGTGAAAGTTGTCGAAGGGGGGTTCAACCAGGCCGAATGGCAGGACCGGGTGACCGAACTCGCGGCCACCGAAGAGTTCACCCTGATAGTATCGAGCAATCCCGCCCTGCCGGAGATCTGTGAAAAGGTGAGTTCATCCTTTCCGGACCAGAAGTTCCTCCTCCTCGACGGAGAGCTCGAGGGAAACAGCTCGATCTACACGTTTCGTTACAACCAGTACGAACAGGCCTTCCTCGCCGGTCACATGGCGGGTCTGGTGACTACCAGTGATATGGAAGGGGCGAAGGATGAACTAAAAATCGGCCTTATTGCCGGCCAGGAATACCCCGATATGAACCAGTCCATCCGACCCGGCTTTCTCGCCGGTGCCCGCAGGGTAAACGGGGATATCAGCCTCGACTTTCGTGTCATAGGCAACTGGTATGACGCGACTAAGGCCAGGGAAATGGCCAACTCCATGATCAAGGCCGGGGTGGATGTGATCCTTCCAATTGCCGGAGGCGCGAACCAGGGGGTTATCAAGGCTGCCGAAGAAAGTGGCATCTATATCCACTGGTACGACACAAATGGGTATAAGAACGCCCCCGGCAGGGTAATCGGCAGTACCGCCCTCCTCCAGAGAAAGGCGGCCTACGAAAAAACCCTGGATGCCCTGGAGGGACGAATTCCCTTCGGAACGGCGGAGGTGGTCGGTGTCTCGGACGGATGGATAGAGTTCATCTTTGACGATCCCCTCTATATCGAGCATGTGCCGGAAAAACTGCGACAGAAACAGGTCGACCTCTTTGAAGAGTTGCGCAGCGGCCGACTGCGGCTCGATTCTTAGGCCCGGTATGGAAAACGGCGACAGCTCCCCCACTGAAGTTCCTCTTGTCCGTATGCGGAATATCAGCAGACAGTTTCCCGAAAACGGAGTTGTCGCCAACCGGTTCGTTGATTTTGACATCAGCCGGGGTGAAATCCACGCCCTGGTTGGTGAAAACGGGTCAGGCAAGTCCACCCTGATGCACATTCTGTCAGGATTGATTCTACCGGACAGCGGGACCATTGAATTCGGAGGCCGTCCCGTATATTTTCGCAAACCCGAAGATGCCCTAAAGCATGGCATAGGAATTGTCCCACAGCATGTGCAGGTCGTCCGTGATTTTTCCGTACTGGAAAACATCATCCTCGGAAGGGAACCTCGAAGCACGTGGGGAACTATTGATTATGCCGCGGCAAAGCGGGAGGTCGGAATACTGATGGATCGGTACAATCTACAGATGCAACTCGATCGTCCGGCGTACCAGCTGAGTATCGACGGGATTCAGAAAACTGCCCTCCTCTCTCTGCTTTACCACAAGGTTGACCTTCTTGTTCTAGACGAACCGACAAGCCTCTTTGAGGAGGGTCAAGAGGACCTGCTCTCCACAGTCCTGCACAAACTGCATTCCGAAGGACATACCCTGGTAATGATCACCCACAAACTCAGGGAGGCACTCAGTATTTCCGACCGGATCAGCGTCATGCGGGGGGGGACTATGATTGACACTTACGCGACCTCCGGCATGACCAGAGAAGGACTTTCCCGGCTGATGGTGGGAGAATCCCCCGACATTTCGGCCATGCCTTTGGTCATGCCTTTGGCCGATCCATCGGGAGCCCCCGGTTCTCCGTCCGCCCCCGATCCATCGGGCGCCCCCGGTTCTTCGTCCGCCTCCCCGAAGGCCTCCCCCAATTCCCCCGTCGGGATCGACCGAAGCGCGCCCGTCCTCGAAATAGAAGGGCTCAGTTACCACGGGGAAGCATATCCGCCTCTCAGGGGTATAAATTTCAATGTCTGTACGGGGGAAAGCGTAGCGGTGACGGGAATCCGGGAAAACGGCCTCGAAACACTCGAACAGATTCTCTCAGGATTCCTCAATGCCTCTTCAGGTACCGTCAGGTTTAAAAACGATTCTCTCCACGGGCTCTCAATTCGGGAATTGCGGAAGAGAAATATAGCCTACATTCCCACGGAAAGACTCGTGCGCGGCGCGAGCATGGACTCTTCGGTGGCGGAGAATATGATCATTCTCAACTACCGTGATTTCCACTCTTGGGGAATCCTCAAAAAAGAGGAGATCGAACATTTTACCGGTACCCTCAGGCATCAATTCAATATAAAAGCGGGTGTCGGAGACAAGCTGGCCGCCCTCTCCGGCGGAAATATTCAGAGGGTGATCATATCACGTGAGTTCTCTCGCACACCGGAGCTTTTAATTTTTTCAGAACCCTCCTGGGGGCTTGATATCGCCGGCCGAAAGTTCGTGCTGCAGAAGATCGGGGAGCTAAAAAAGCAGAACTCCGCCGTCCTGATCATCACCAGTGATATTGAAGAGGCCCTCGAATCCGCCGACCGGATCGTGGTAATGTACCGAGGGGAGGTCAGCGGCATCGTCGAAACAGGAAAAACCAACAAGACCGCCCTAGGAAGACTGATGCTGGGGGTGCCCGCACATGTATAAAAGCCGTCCCGTCTCCACCTATCTCAGTATATCCATTGCCCTAGCCGCGGCATTCCTGCTGCTGGTAATTATGGTACCTTTCATCAGCGAAACCCCCGGCAAGACCCTGATCTCCTTCTTGACGGGATCATTTCGCAACAACTACTACTTTGGAAACTTTCTCAACCGTGCCGGTCTTTACGCCCTCGCGGGACTCGCCATGGTCCTCTCCTTCCAGGGGGGCATGTTCAACCTTGGAGGGGAGGGGCAGGTCTACACGGGGGCCCTGACCACCACCC
>CAZJIN010000059.1:0-9961 GCA_964545955.1 uncultured Sediminispirochaeta sp. | reverse complement strand
GCCCTGGTAGTCGTGTGACCCTGAATTACCATTCCGAGACTGTCTCCAACCAGTATCAGGTCCGCTACGTTCGCCCTGTTGATCAGAGCTGCAAAGGCGGCGTCGTAAGCGGTGATCATGGCTATCCTTGTACCGCTTTTTTTTTGCCGGATAAAATTGTCAATAGAGATGGAGATGTCTGTTTCAGCCATCGCTATACTCCTTCAAAAGAGATATCTTTCAAACGTTGGACAATAAAATCAACCATGGACCTGAGGTTTTTTTGGTTGTCAAAGTCTCCGATTATTTGGTCAAGCTCTGCCTCCCCTGCATGAACCATGTGCCGAACCTCCGTCGTTAACAGTGGCAATACCCTGGTGATGTTGTCGACAATGGTAATAGAAGCTTTGCGGCTGGTGCGGGAAAGGGGATTGAGATCAACGGTGATCACTGTTTTTCCCATTGCTATGAGGCCTTCGGTACGATCTCCGTCTTCAAGCGGGACAAAGACCACATCGGCCGATCCAATACCCCTCTGATCGATTCGACGTCTTTCGCTGCCGATTTCAGGTATGGTATCGTTTGCTTGATTTCCGATCCCCAGTACCTCTGATGCCCCCGCATCGAGGAGAACCTTCTTGATCGCATTCTCCCGTTCCGGACTTCGATAGAAAAGATTCACCTCGAGGGCCGCGCCGCTCACCCTGGAGAGTTCAACAATCTCATCGGGACAGAGGACCGCAACATTGCCGTTCACCGATAGAACCGGGTGCCGTGCCCTTAGAAGGGTAGCAGCGGCGGCGATGAGAGCGTTGGAAGACGGAGGAGGAGTTTTTTCACCGAGGAGGTAGTCGAAGGCCTCACCACGACCATGGGCTATCAGCCCCGCGGGGGCTAGAATGTGGGTATCCATGGATTCAACCAGTTTTTCTCGAGTGCGTATCGATTCATAACGGGGATGGTCCTTCGGTACATGAATATTCATGAGCGATATGTTCCTCCGGTAGTATTGATTGAAGTGGAGAAGATTGTAATATCCGCTTTGTCCCGGGAATTGTCCGTATGACTTCGAAGGAGACCTTTCACATCGACTTCCGAATTCTCTTCGACCAGGGTAAAGACTGCTTCTCCAAACATAAGCATGCTTCCGACTATACCCTTTTTTTCAAGAAAATTCAGCACTGATTCGACCCAGGGGGTGAATAAACCGGTGCCGGAGGCGAATTGTCGTGACAATTTTTGAAATTTTGTGGTCGTGGGGTTTTTTTCGAGCTCTGCCAACGCCCCCTGGCCCGCGCGATTTATTCGATCACGGATATTCACGTCGTTCAGGGCGGCACTGGTGGAATATGGACCCCGGACCGCGAAGACCGCCTTTATGCCGGGAGAAAAGGGGATGGGAGTAATACTGCCGATTCCCGGTGCGCCGGGTTTCGTTCGGATTTCAAAGCCGCCGTAAAACTCGCCTATTACAGTGCCCAGGCCGGTGCGGCATTCAATCTCCGTGAGATGGGCAAAGCTCGCGGCCTTCTCATCGGTGAAGGGATTTCCAAAAAAGCGGTTCAGGGCGAAGGCGAGACTCAGAGCACCGGCACCGCTGGTTCCGAAGCCGCTCCCCTGGGGAACTTCGATAATATGGTCGATTTGTAGTCGTTGTGGTGGTATTTCCGTTAGGGATTCGATAAAATGATGGTAGAGTTTTGAAGAAACCGGTAACTTATTCACCCGGTTGTCCCCGATGGAAAAAACCGGCTCCCCGGGGCCGTCTTCAAGGATTGAAATCCGGGTGGTAACCCCCCGGTCAATGGAAAAACCTGCACCAAGAGAGCCCCTGTGCAGAGGATCGTCGGCGAGATCGTCGATGTAAAAAATACCGGTGACATGACCGGGCGCGTGGGCTGTGATGGTATTCATTTGTGTTTACGGTACTTAAGAAAATGGGAAAAGTCAATAATGGACGATTATATCACATCCTCATGTTAATCTGTGCGGTGATATTTCTCACGCCGGCCTATGGACAGAATGGTGAAATCTCCGATGTGCTCTGGAAATTTCCCACAGGAGGTCGGATTATTGGCCTGGCGGAATCACCCGGGACCGGGTGGATCTACGCGCTGTCCGAGGATCGCATGATCTATGCCCTTAGGCAGGATGGAGTGCTCCTGTGGCAGAGCGAGCGATTGCAGAGAAAGCCTCTTCCCTTCCTAACCACCGGCCCCGACGGTACGATTTACGGACAGACCGTCGATAATGAGCTCTACGCTGTAAACCCGGCGGGAAGGGTTGTATGGAGAGTCAAGCTATCCGGAAGAATCACGGGCACCCACCGTATTAGGAGTGACGGTGTGATCATCTACACTACTTCCGCCGGGATAGATGCAGCGCGCACTCATCTGGGAAATCTAATAGGGCGAGTGGAAAAAGAAGATACCCGAAGTGAAGATAAAAAGAACCCCTTAATCGCGGTGAACAGTGGAAGTCATTTTTTTTATGACGGGAAGCCCGGAAAGCCTATCCCCGGAGTTCCGTATCCTCTCCCCGGTTGTCCTCCTATGGTTACCTCGTCGGGGGCTTTCATCATTGGTGGTGATGACTGGGTTGTGTACCGCATGAGAATACCGGAATACCCATATACCGGAACTCCGGTCGACGATGAGCGGGAATACAAGGACTCTGCCGAGAAAGGGGAGAAGGACGGGGGAAAGAAACCGCGGGAGATTTACACGGGATTGCTTTTCGAATCAGCTTCCCGGGACATCCTTCTGGAGGTTCTGGAGGAGAACCGTTCGCAACTCTCCAAGAAGGGAACCCTGGAGCAGTTTGATTCGAACATCTCAACTGTAGAGCAACTCGCGGGTTTCGGTATGCTCAACCCAGAATTCAGGGCCGGTCGACAGGTCAACGACTTTCCATTGGTACGAATCGAGGCTGTTCGAATACTTTCGGAATTCGGTACTCTCCACAGTCGTGATGTACTCCTGAAAATTGTAAGGTACGAATGGGACCCCACGGTAAAGCTCGAAGCGGTGAGGGCCCTCGGAGACCTGCGCAGTGATCCCGACGGTGAGGTGATACGGACACTACACCATCTCTCAAAGGAGGGGGGCTTGAAATACGAAAATGACCCGCTCCTGGGGGAAGCCTTGATCCGTACGGTGGACAGACTGACACGCTACGGCGGACTGGTTCGTGGATCCGCGTCTCAGCTTCTGAACGAAATCTATTTTTCGACATTACCCCGCGACATGAGGTTATCCGCGATGGAAACCCTTCGGGGTTTTAGAAGAGAGAAGGCCTATTCACGGTAAGTGAGGACGGAGATTGTCAAGGAAAAATAAGAATTTTCCCTGATGAATCATTGGGACTTACATGATATACTTTTAACATGAGAAAATTATTCTTACTGATGATGGTACTTCTTCCTGCGGCTTTCATCACGGCGGTTGACATAGCGGAACAGGAGCTTGAGTCCGTCTCCGACAGCGTGATTGAGTTTCTCAACTATGAGGGTCCCCATGACAGGGTAGAAAGCGCTGAAGAGATCCGTAGTATAGGATTTTCCCTGAACCGTTCAATACAGGACGGGGAGGAGGGGCTTCAACTGTACCGCGGAAGGTATTTTGACAAATACAGAATAGTTCATCTAGTTGCCCCCTCAGGTCAACCGAGGCTGAACGCCGATATTTTTATTATTGATCCTGAGGCACGGGTTGATCATATAAAAAATATCAGGCGAATTATTTCTTCCTACCTTGAAGGCTTTTACTCTATTCCCGTGAAACGCGCCGATACCCTCGCCACTTTCGTCACCTACTACAATGCGGTGTACCGGGGGAATATGGAGTATCTGAAACAGACCTATAACAGTATCGTGATCGATGAACTGGATCCTGAAAAGGCGGGGATTGCCCGCCGATATGATGAATGGCCGGGAAAATCGCAACTCCTGATCCCCCTCACCGCGAGTGGAGGAGTACAGGCTCCCTCTGCTGAAACCCTCGGTGGAGATGAGAAGGTGGTTGAGGAACTGCGCCAACAGGAAGACCGCGGTGTCGAAGAGCGCAAGGAAATGGTTGAGATGCGTGAGGAGGAGCTTGACCGGGAGCGCGAGGCCCTGGAAGAGGAGAAAAGCCGTTCTGAAGAGCAGGCTGAAGCAGCTCCCTCGGAGGAGGGTACCGGTGAACGGCCGTCCGACGATGTACAGACTGCAGAGGAAGCAGGGACTGATCGTGGTGAGGAGGAAGATCGAGATGCTGAGATTGCCCGACGAGAGGAAGAATTAGATCGTCGTGAGGAAGGAATTGCCGAAGAACGGGAGCGAATTGCGGAGGACCAGCAGGAGCTCCTGGAAGAGGAAAGCAGGGAAGAGGAACAAAGAGAAAGGGAACTAAGAGAAGATGTGGGAGAAGTTGCCGAGGCTGAACAGGAAGAACCCGCGGCAACAGCTCCACGGGGAGATGTTTTTCCCTTTATCCTGGTAGAGGAGAAGAATGAAAGCCCCTTCGGCACCCTTGTATTGGTCGGTAGGAGGGGAGAGATAAAAAAGCGCTCAACCCTGAATACAATACGAAGCCGCAGTGTGGTGAACTACAAGGACCTGCTTCTGATTGCCGCCGGAGAGGATAATCCCCCCAGAACGGTTCGACTGGTCGCCCTCGGCAGGGAGAGCCTGGAGGTGGAGAAACAGTCCGATACTGACGTATTCAGCGGTACGACCATCGTGGTACTCAACGAGTCGGTGTTTTGTATTGTCCGGGAGGAAGGAGCTTACTATTTAGGTCGTTTTGACGGAGAACTCAGGATGGAAAAACGGTCGGAACAGGAAATCGCACGATTTTCATCAATTCAGCCTGCGGACAGGCGGATTCTGGTACAGGCTGCGGACGGTGGTATTCTCTTTCTTGATCCTGAAACACTGAAATAGTTTAGAAAAGCAGATGGAGAGAGTTTTACGCTTTCTATACTGAATTGCTGGGTGTATTACTTTTGACCAAGTAATTTTTTCCACAATCTCTTGAAGAATAAAAAAATACGCAGAAAAAAACCGGGGTTTTTTAATGTTTCCAGGCGGTTCATCCCTTCGGCCAGTTCTACCGCGCTAAGATTTCTGCGGTGGAGGTTCTCGTCAATCTCCATTTCGAGTTCATCGGTTTCGGATGTGGGATCAACGATGTGAACTTCAATATTCCTCCAGCCGAGTCGTTTGATAGCCTCGTATCGCCTCTGACCGGCGATCAATTCTCTTTTCCCGTTGATAAGAATCGGATTCATCTGGCCATAGGTTTTTATGCTTTCCATCAGCCTGGAGAGATCCCCCAGGTCCTGTCGAATTCTTTTTTTTACTATGATTTCGTGGATTGGGATCTGCATATTCCAGGCCTCCTTATTCGAGGAGCGGATTAAAATCTCCGCCCGTGGTTCCGTCTTCATCGTCCAACAGGAAAGATCCGCCCGATAACTGGTCCTCGACACTGTTGAGGAGTTCCCGGTTGAAATCCGGTACATCATCTAAATTTATATTGAAATCTTCAATGAGCAGCGAGTCCTGCAGCTTTCTTACCAGGTCCATATCCCTTTCCTGTTCGAATTTGTGGATATCACAGAACTGTTTCGGTTCGGTACCGGCAATAAATATTTCTTCAGTTGTGTCCGGACAGTATTGAGTGGGAATCATTCCCGATTCTGAACATACCTTCATTTTAACAAGTCCGGAATCCGGTCGGGAAAATTCTTTGATGGCTAGTCCCTGGTGGAGGTTTTTCATGTATTCCGCCCATACGGGACCGGCCGCCGTGGCACCTGTCAATTCCCGGCCAAGGGAATTCCCCGGCGTGTCGAAACCGAACCACACGGCTGTGGAATAGTAGGGTGAGAAACCGACAGTCCAGGCATCTCCCCAGTTCTGGGTGGTACCGGTTTTTCCGGCCATCGGCATGCCGTCGAAACCTCCCACATTTACCCTTCTCCAGCGAAGGGTCCCGAACTCAACAGTACTCTGCAGGAGGTTTACCATCAGGTATGCTGCCTGGGGAGAGAGGATCTGCTTGCCCCCGTCTCCGTGCTTCTGGTTGCGGATGCGGTCCTGTTCAGGGCTGCTTATGGTCACTCCATCGCGGTTCAGAATTCGGGTGATCGCCATTGGTTCGACCGATCGACCCTGGTTGGGGAAGGTGGCGAAGGCCTTCGCCATTTTTATCGGAGCAACCGCCGTAATACCAAGTCCCAGGGGAAAACCTCTTGGGAAGAGTGTACGGTTGTCCCTCTGGTCCTCCATTCCGAGGAGGGCCGATGCCCGTTCAATTGCCGGGTCGAAGCCGATTCCATCCAGGACCTGAAGTGAAGGGACGTTCATTGATGTGGCGAGGGCATAACGAAGTAGAACTGACCCCTCCCATGTACCGAGGTAATTCATGGGAGTGTATTCCCTGCCGTTACGATCGAAAAACACAATGGGTCCGTCGTAAAGCCGTGTCGCCGGGGTAAATTCCCCCGAAGAAATCGCGGCGGAGTAGTAAAGCGGTTTAAAACTGGATCCCGGCTGAACCTGCGCGTCTATCGCGCGATTATACTGCTTTGTTTCAAAATCACTTCCGCCAACCATGGAAAGAATATGGCCGGTGTAGTTGTCAATGGTTATCAGGGCCCCTTCTATGGTATTCGACCGTTTTCGCTCGTCGGAATTGGCCAGGGAGTATTGAGATATTTGATAAATAGATTCGGACCCCAACATTGTCGAGATCATCTCAAGGCTGGGGGCGATTGAGTTGTAGTATTGATTGAGGGCAGTTTTTCTCTGCTGTGCCCCTGTAATATGAATATCTTCGATGTTGAAGTTCAGGGAGAGTAGTTCCACTATGGGGAGATAGGTATCATTCACCACTTCAAGACGCTCACGGTTGTTCGCGTTGTACTCTTCATTTATACGTCGATAGGCTTTATTCATACTGCTGTCGGCCATCCGCTGATAGTCAAGGTCGAGGGTAGTATGGACTATATAACCGTCTTTGTTGATATTCACGGCTCCGTAAAGCATGTCGTTGAGCTGGAGGCGGACATATTCACTGAAGTAGGGGGCCTTACTTTTATTGTCGATATAGGCGCTCGCGATATTTGACCGGTTGTAATCGTAGTTATTCCAATACGCGTCGAAGGATATATCGGCTTCTTCACGGGTTACATAGTTCAGCTCAACCATTTGATCCAATACGTCCTTCTGTCGAGATCTTGCCAGTTCGGGGTGGTTGATCGGAGAATAGCGGGCGGGGCTGGCCAGCTGAATAACCAGTATTGCCGCCTCTGCCACCGAGAGCTGTCTTGAGGAGTGGTCAAAATAGAAAAGGGAGGCGGCTTCCACACCGTAGGTGTTGTGACCGAAGTACATCTCGTTGATGTACATTTCGAGGATTTCGTATTTTGAGAGCTCCCTTTCAATCTTGAAGGCATACCAGAGTTCCCGGAGCTTGCGGGTGATAGTCAGCAGTGAGCGATCGGCATAATACTTCCCGGACACCTGCTGAGTGAGGGTACTTCCGCCGGAGAAATAAGTCCCGAGCATCACATTCCAGGCCGCCCTGACGGTGCCGCGGATACTAAAGCCGTGGTGATCGAAGAAATCCGTATCCTCGCGGCTGATAAGCGCGTAGATGAGGTGTTTCGGCACTTCCTGGATCGGTACAATATCCCTTTTTACATCGGAAAATATTTCGGTGATCAGCTCACCGTCTCGATCATAGATTTGTGTGGGTAAGGCCGGCTTGTACTCCTTAAGGTCCTCGCGAACAATCGGATTTTTCAACTGAGCAACGGCATATCCGCCAAGTATTCCTATTACCGGAGTGATAAGAAGGGTCAGGGCCATTATCACCTCGGCATATATCTTTCGTTTTCCAGAGAGTATCATATTGTGTGTACTCTATGTTTCGTGACCCAGTTTGTCAAGATATTGGGTGGCCACGGGATCCTCGGCGTCATACTCGAGTACGGTGAGAAAATAAGCTTTTGCCAGTTCTTTGTCACCCTCCTTGAGGGCGAGAATACCGAGGTTGGAGATAACCTTCGTGTTTTCCGGTTCAAGCTTTAAAGCCGATTTGAGGTTTGACTCAGCCTCTCGGTATTCCCTGAGCTCCAGATTGCAGATGGCAAGTTCGTTAAAAGTATCAGGGTTTGTATCTTTGAGTTCAATGCTTCTGCGGAAAGCCTCTGATGCGTCCCGGTAGTCGCCTTTTTTTCGCAGTCCCCATCCGAGAAGAAACCACGCGTTCCATACATTGGGGTTTTTTTCCAGGAACCGGCGAACACGGGTGATTCCCTTCTCCTCCTGACCCATCCGAATGAAATCGAAGGCTTCGGTGAAAGTAAGATCATCATGAAACCGTGCATCAATCTCCTGAAGGGCTTTTTCAACCTGGGCGCGACGTTCACTCTTCTCCGTTTCGAGTCTTAGAAAGCTGGTAAAGTGTTCTTTAGTTTTTTGGATATTGTTGCGCTGGAGAAAAAAATGTCCCGCGTTAAAGTGCAGTCCCGCCGACCCGGGGTGGAATTGAATACCCCTTCGATACACGGACAGTGCGAGTTGGTAGTAATCCTCCATTTCCTCCTCCCTGTCTTCCTCACGAAGGAGGGCCGCTTGTTCTTCGAACACAGTGCCGAGGTTGAGGAAGGTATTCTCCTGTTCCGGCGCCAGGTTCACCAGGGCTCTGAAGAGTTCTTCGGCAATATCGAATTGTTGATCGTCCGCTTTTCTTATCGCCGCGGCGGTAAGCTCTTCCACGAGACCAGGTTGAACCGCATTGATAAAACCACGAAAATACCCGATATGGGGATGTTCCGGCTGCCAGGCAAATATTTTCAGCATTGCCGAGACAATCATTTCCCAGGAAAGACTTTCAAGAGCCGGACCGTCCATACCGGGAGGTGGTTCTACCGGAAGAGGAACGGCGGGATCCAGTTCGAACCCCTCCAGTTTTTTTTCAATATTCTCGGGCAGAGAAATGTAAATAATTCGCTCGAGGGCGGTCTGATCTTCCGAAGGGAAGGGAATTGCTGCGGCTGCTTCGGGCATATGTTCTATTCCTCGTATGGTCTAATTTTTTTTCAGCTTCAAATAGTCGTTTATTAACAGCTTGTATTCAATCGGTACTTTGTCTTCCTCGAATTTGAGTGCTATGGCAGCCAGGTCCTTCCGTCCTTCTACATCCTCGTTGCGAATAACGGTACCCGGAATTTTCAGGACACCTTTTTCGGTGGTAGTGAGGTGAAGGACTCCCTTCTTGTTGAGGATAAATTTGGCAACACCGGCCAGAATTAGCTTCGCCCCGGAGAAAGAAAGGTCCCGAATAATGCAGTTTCTTGGAACCGATTGAATGAAGAGCTGTCCCGTTTTATCGCTTAGGCCAATTTTCTTCAGACTGTCAACCGTAATAACTATACGGTCTTCACTGCGTTTCTTTGAATTGGCCTTTGCTTCCAGGATAAGACCCAGTATCGAAATCAGATCATCCGCGGGACGCTGGGTGAACTCCAGATTGACAAAATTGAGGTTCGGATTGTCTTTGTTATAGGTATTGTATCCCGTTACCCTGGAAGCCACGAAAAAGAGCAGGGGATTGGCCTTGTCGTCCTCGTGAAAGGCAAAACGAAGGGAAACAAGGTTTTTTGCCTCTCGAATTTGTTCAAACACACCTGGCGCCAAGTTGGCCACAATCTTCGCGGATGTCATGGAGACGCTATAAATGATGCAGGGAACCTGGTATCCGGAAAATTTGAGAAAAATCTGCTTCTGGACCAGTCCAGTTGCCCTGATCACCTCTCTATTGAAGGTGATCTCGGTATCCTTATACGTATCAAACAAGATATTTATCTGCTGACTTGTAATTATTGCCATTTATAAGAATCTACCTTTCGTCATGTATTAATAAAAAATCCCGCAGTGCCGCTTGGGGTGCTATCTCTTGAACTCTATGGTTCAAGTGGGTTTCCGCAA
>CAZJIN010000058.1:0-9982 GCA_964545955.1 uncultured Sediminispirochaeta sp. | reverse complement strand
CCTCAGGGGACTCCGAAATACCCGGTGATGAAGGGGTACACGTCAAGCAGGGATCGGCATCCCTCCCAGAGAGGCTTGAGTTTCTCAAGATCTGTGGAGAGCAGAAAAAAAGGCACAGGGTTGAGATTGTGGTCGCCCCTTGTGATATCTTCGGCATTCCCGTGGTCGCTGGTGACCAGGATATCGATCTCCCGTGACGATCCCCGCCAAATATTCTCCATGAACTGATTGAGGTCTTCGACGACACGGCGAAGCTCTTCTTCATCCCGGGCATGACCGAAGGTGTCCGTGAGGAAATATTCGAAGAACACAAAATCGTTGGTTTCGAAGATCTTGATGATTCGTTCTGAAGCCTGGAGGGGGGTGATTTTTTCGATCTCGTATCCCCTTTTGATCAGCATGTCATTGGTAATATCGGCAAATACCGCTTCCCCCCGTTGGTAATCTTCGACAAAGCGGAAGGGAATACCCGCTGCCTCGATGGAAAGGGAAGAAACGGGAAACATATTGCGCCGTCGTTTTTTACGTTCCTCAAAGAACGAAGGAGAATAGAGGTTCGCGGCGGTCACCGCGATACCGGCATTGTTGAGTTTCTTAAGGAGACTGTGTTCTTCAATGATCGGGTGGAGCTCCCGGTTGGGAAAGGCGAGCAGGTGGTAGCCCAGGAGTTGAGTCGCGTTTTTTCCCGTCATGATGGTGGTCTGACCAGTGGCCGACTGAGGCAATCCCGGAACCCCCAGACGGGCATCCAGGGGAAGCAGCGCGACTGTATCCGTCACGAGGGGGGCCTTTTCACTCCAGAATGCCGGGGCTCCGGTGAAAGGGCTGAAAAGCCCCGAGATTGGATTGTCCCTGGGACCGAATCCGATTCCGTCGATGAAAAGAAAAAAAAGTTTTCTCCGCATTGGTTTTTATAGTAGAGAGGAGTACGAAAAATGTCCATACAGCTGGGACAAGTAGGGTAAAGGAGAAATTTGCTTTTTTCCTTTTACGGTTCTATTTTTATATTATCAATTAGATAGATGTAATCCGGAGGTGGGAAGATGAAAAGATTTGGAATTCTGATTTTTCTGGTATCAGTGGCTGTGGGATTACTGTATGCCGGAGGTGGTCAGGAGGTCGTTCCTGAAAGTGATGAGGACGGCTTCATGAGTATTGTGAATGAGGATGTTCAGCTCAGGTGGAAGGTGACGGGAGAGACAATCGACTTTGAAATGACCGCGGCGACAACCGGTTGGGTCTCCATCGGTTTTAACCCGACCCGAGTGATGAAGGACGCCGATTTTATATTCGGTTTTGTGAAAGACGGGGAGGTCGTGATAAGCGACCAGTTCGGTACCGGGGCGTTCTCCCATGCATCCGATGAAGAGCTTGGTGGGGAGGACAACATAATCAGTTTCAGCGGAAGTGAATCGGACGGGAAGACTTCCCTCAATTTTACCATTCCCGTTAATTCAGGGGACGAGTACGATTCCGTGCTGACCCCCGGACAAACACATACGGTTTTATACGCCTTCGGTCCTGATGGGGCGGACAATTTTGAAAAGAAACACAGCAATCGCGGTAAGGTGGATGTTGAGTTTTAATTCGGTGAACAGTGAGGGGTGAACGGTGAGAAGGTGAGCATGGAAAAATCGGGCTATGTGAAAAAAACTTTCGCGGTGACTCTCCTCTTTGCTGCGATCGGGGCCGCACAGTATATCCAGGCGGAACCGACGCGGCATACCCCGACACTCCCGGAGAGAACGGAGATAGATTCGGAAATACTGGAGGAATGGAACCTTCGGGGAAATAATATCCAAAAGGGCGGCATGCTGGTTTTGGGGGCCTGGGCTATATCGAATTTTGCCGTATCGGGATACTATATGACCCGTAGGGAGGACCGGGATTTTTATTTCCACCAGATGAATGTCTTCTGGAATACGGTGAATCTCACCATCGCCGGTTTCGGGTACTACGGTGCCCTTGAGGTTCTTCCTGACCCGGGTTTTTTCGAAATAGTCCGGGAGTATCGCAGCTTTTCAAAGGTCCTTGCCATCAATGCAGCCCTTGACGTGGCCTATGTGATGGGGGGATATTTCATGAAAAGCCGGGGTGGGCGTTCCGAAAAACACGGAGAACGACTCATGGGCTACGGAAATTCGCTCATCCTCCAGGGGACTTTCCTCTTTGTCTTCGATGTGACCCTTGCCCTCATCAATCAAAACGCCCTCCGTCAGTTTGCGGAGGCCGGATCGGTTGAGCTGGCCGCAATTCCGGGAGGGTTTGGGGCGACTTTTCGCTGGTAGCGACGCCTTCAGAACGGGGTGTTGTAGTAAGACCTTCCTCGTTGTAAAATAGGGCAATGGTTACATCGGAAAAAGAGGTACGTATCCCCCATAGGCTCATCAACTTCGGTGTGAAAGCCCTCGCCCAATCGATGACGACCAATGTCATGGTATCTCTCACACGTCAGATTATTCAGGATTATGATCTCTTCGAACGCACTGGGATTCCCAGAAGTGTGGCTGTTCCCAATGTGACCGCTGCCCAGCAGGTTGTGAAGGATATAGTCGCGGCCGAGTCTTTTCTCGACTTTGTACTCTTACTGATCAAGACCAGCGATCAGGGGTATATGGGGCGCAGGTACGCGATTCCCTATCTGCGATCGCTGATCAACGGGGTGATTGACATGGGGTATATCTACGATTCGATGAATGATATGTTTGTGGAAAACCCGCAGTTGCGCCGAACCAGGAACTGGGGAACCCTCAAGAAGGGGGAATCCTACATGTTCACCTTTCTCCGGATAGATGTGGTCGGCAATTCCGAGCTGGTGAGGAACTGCGACATGGAGAAAATAAACAACTGTTACGAAGATCTCAGGGAAATAGTGAAGTTATCCATCGGCAGGAGAAACGGCAGGATGTGGGGGTGGGACGGAGACGGAGGGCTGGCGTCTTTTTTTTATGGAAATAAGAACCAGAGTGCCGTCCTGGCGGCGATGGAGATCCTTCATGAACTTTTTCTTTACAACAATCTCAGGAATCCCCTCGACTATCCAATCACCGTACGTATCGCCGTCCACAATGGTCCCTTCGTGTACAGTCCTGATCCTGAAGACCTTAAAACCTCGGATGTGATAAAACAGGTTGAAGAGATCGAACATAAGTTGACGGCCCCCGGTTCTTTGAGCATAAGCGAGGTGGTCCAGGTGATGCTCGAACATACGCTTCTCACGCAACTCGTGGAAAAACAGAGCCGGGGATATAGGAAGTATTTTGTGTATTCCATGAAAGGCGGAAAAAACGGAAAGACCAGATGAGACACGTGGTACTTGTAACTGAAGACGACAGGGTAATTGATTTTTTTCAGCCCCTTCGGCGTTCACGAAAGTTCAGTTTCGAAGTGATGAAATACCGGGAATGGAGTAAATCCGATGATCATGCTTTCTGTTACCTGGATATTTCTTCGCTGAAACAGAGGCAGCTTGAATCGGAGCTACGCGCGCTCAGCAGGGCAAACCACCCCTGGGGAATAGTCGACCCCGAAGGGATTGTCGATGATGTGGCCGCTCTGTTTCACCGTGGTGCCGGTGATTATATTGATCTTCGCAGGGAATTTTCCTTCAAGACGGCAAGAGTCCGGCGGGCTGTTGATTTTTTTACCCACCTCCGAGGGGAAGAGTTTCCGGAGAAGTCGAAGAAATCGGAAGACCTTTCACCTTCGAAGGTGGTTAAAAACCAACGGGGGGTAGGATCGAAGAGTACAGATTTTGCCCAACCTTCAATCTCATGGGAACATGTAAAAAAGAACGGTGAATACTCTTTCTCCTTTCTCTATGTAGAACTGTTGCCGTCGGGAGACTGGAAGGGGAAATCCGGCGACTCCCACAAGGAGCAGATGCAGACAGCTTTCCATGATGTCGTTGCCGAAAGGGTGGCTGGTTTCGGGGGTAAAATCTGGATGTGGAATGAATGGACCGGTCTGGTTCTGTTTCCCTTTGACGGAAAGAACTGTGACGCCGTGGTTCCCGGGATCAGGCTACTCCTGAACAGGGTCCTGATCAGTATCGAAGGAGGGGCTTTTCAGACAGTCCTGAACTTCAAACTTGCCCTGCACGTTGGTTCGACCACATACCGTGAACGTGGACAGACCGGAACCATCATCTCGGATGATGTAAACTTTATTTTTCACCTCGGCGTGAAAAAGGCGGAGGCCAATACCCTCTATCTCACCGATACCTCCTATCCCCTGATTTCCAAAGGGTTGCATCCCCTTTTTCAGGAAGGTGAGGTTTTCGAAGGTCATAGGATCTATCATATGGCATCCCCCTTTCATAGGTGAGGTTCTGCTGAAATGGCCATTTTGAAAACGTACGATATAAGAAATCACGTTTGACATGTGTGCTTACTCCTTTGTATTTTGTACAATAGGATGAAGGAGAATTGCTGAGGAGGATAGGAAATGATAAATCGTAACCGTATCGATTCGTTGGTGCATTATCACAACGAAGAGCATCCTGTCGTCAGTCTTTATGTAAATGTCGAATGGCCAAAAAAGTTTGCTTCCCAATTAAACTCCATGGTAAGAAACAAGGTAAAAGAGCTTCACCAGGAAAAAAAAATCTCCCCCGAAGAGCAGGCGAATCTTGAGAAACTGCTTATTCAGATGGAGCGGGCGGTGAAGGAAAAAAAGGACCGCTCTTCAGGTACAAAAATGGTGGCCCTCTTTGCCGACACCCGTGGCCTGTGGGAGGAATTTGAGCTCCCGGTCAGGTATCCCAACCGACTGATCGTGGATACCGCTCCTTACCTGCGGTCGCTAATCGCGACACGGGACAACTTTACACGGTTCTGTGTTCTGCTGAGCAGCTCCCGCAAAGCCCGTCTATTCTCATACCAGGCGGGTCGTCTTCTGGAAGAGAAAGTCCTTTTTACGGAAGGAGAGCAGGAAGGAACAAACGATGAGGCCCTCAAGGGCTTTGGGGAGCAACACCTCGAACGCAGCGAAAGAGAACAGCTGCACAGGCATATCAAGGATATCGCCGCCCTCACCTTCGACGCTTACAAACAAGGGGGGTATGATTTTCTGATTATCGGCGCGCCTCAGGACCGGGAGTTACCGCTCCTGCGGGACCACCTTCACAGCTATCTGCAACGGCAGATTGTCGGCGAGTTTAACGGACGTCCCGAAGAGGATAGTGTTTCTCTGCTGAAAAAGGTTCAGGCTGTCACTAATATATGGGAAAAACAACAGGAACGGGAACTTCTGGATCTCCTGGTCGCCGAAGATTACAGCGGTGGCAAGGCTTCCCTGGGGCTAGGGCCTACCTTAAAGGCTTTGATGAACGGCCAAATCCATACCCTCGCCATACGGGACGGCTATTCTCGGGATGGGTACATCTGCACCGATGATCATTACCTGGATCTGTCGAACAAAAAATGTCCTATATGCGGTCAGCCCCTTCAGCCGGTTGAAGATATCGTGGATGAAATGGTCGAAGAAACAATTCATCGGAATGGCGAAATACGTTACATTCAGCATTTTCCGGAGGACCTGGACAAGGAGGGAATCGGGGCTCGCTTACGTTTCGTCGTATAGGGGGGCGAGTAATTCCGACTTCTCAGGTTTTCTAAGAGTTTTTTAGGCGTGGGGGGCTTCCATCAGGAATCGCTGCATCCACTCTACGGACTCATTCATCATATCAAGGGTCGTCTGATGACCGGTTTCGTGGTAGGTTTTCATGCGCAACGCCTCCTTCTCCGTGTAGTGTCGATGGAGGTGTGAATAAAAGTCTCTGACCCGGTTTATCGGCATAATCGGATCATCCTCCGCGTTGAGCAGCAACAGGGGAAAATTCTTCAAACCCCGGACCATCGAAAGGGGCTGTTCTGCCTTCACCCTTTCCGCTTCATGTTTGGAGTAGGATTGGTAGAATTCCGGATTCTGCTCCGCGCTGTTGTCAATGATTGAGCCGAAATCCGGGGAGGATATGATAATTCCGGCGGTTTTGAGGCGTTCATGACCAAACCTGGCCAGGTATTCATAGATAAGCATGCCACCCATTGAGCTTCCCATCAATCCGCACCGGCCGATATCTACAAGGGATTGTTGTGAATAGTGGTCCAAGAGTTTATCGATCTCCAAGGCGGTCTCGGACACAATATCGAAGAGGAATCCGGCCTTCTGCTCATAAGAGAGGGCGGCAAAAGCCGTATCTTCCCGCTCCCCGTGGCGAACCGCATCGGGAAGTACCACGAAAAAGCCCTTCGAAGCCGCGATATAGGCGTGTTGGAGCTTTCTCTCCTTTGAGCTTTCAAAACCGTGATAAATCATGACCATGGGCAGACGTGAATGTCCTATGTCCTGACGGTACAACTCTATCACCGGAATAGACTTGACGGTAGTATTTCTCAATTGCATCTGTAGCATGGCGACTACTATACCGAAAGGATCGACCGATTTCAAGCCGATCGGGCGGGGTGCGGCCATGGTGTATTTATATTAACCGGCCGAGGTGACGGTCAGAAGGTCCGAGTAGAGTCCCTCGGTGGCCCTTCCGAAGTCGAGGGTCGTTACGGCTAGAGATAGGCGAGACATGGGGTTACGTCTTCTGCCCCGGCTTCTGCAGATTGAGTATTTCGAGGCGTGACCGCAATCGTCGCTCGGTTATTTCGAGTGTCCTGGCTGCCCGGCTCTGGTTGCCCCCGGCTTCTTCGAGGGCTTTCGAGATCAGTTGAGATTCGAAGAGCTTCATCTGTTTTTCGTAGTTTTTGCCGGACATAAAGTCGGTGAGTCCTGAAAAAGCGGCAGTTTCCCGGTCTTCCGCCGCCTCCATATCGTTCTGCATCGTGAGGTCCCTGATCGAGATGACCGAACCACGGGTCATGATGATTGCCCTTTCGATAATATTTTCAAGTTCGCGCACATTTCCCGGAAAAGTGTGCCCCATAAGCCTGTCGAGGGCCTCCCTGGTGATGCCCCGGATGGACCGTCCATTTTTCTTATTAAAAATTTCAATGAAATAATCAATCAGGATGGGGATGTCCTCTTTGCGGGCTCGCAGAGGCGGTATCTTTATGGTGAGGACATTGATGCGCCAGTAGAGATCGGACCTGAAGCTTCCCTCCTTCACCATATTTTCGAGGTCACGGCTGGTCGCGGCTATGATACGCACATCGAGTTCCCTGGTGGAGTTTTCACCGACCCGCTGGACCTGGCCGAACTGTAGTGTTCGGAGGAGTTTTACCTGAATCGATGGGGGAATTTCCCCCACTTCATCGATAAAAATGGTGCCACCGTTTGCCTCTTCGAAGCGTCCCATTCTGTCCTGGTCCGCTCCGGTAAAGGCCCCTTTCACGTACCCGAAAATTTCGCTTTCCATGAGTGACTCGGGAAGTGCGGCGATATTAATGGTGACAAAAGGTTGCTCTCTGCGATCGCTCGATTG
The DNA here is from genome assembly GCA_964545955.1 of uncultured Sediminispirochaeta sp. GTDB lineage: Bacteria > Spirochaetota > Spirochaetia > DSM-16054 > Sediminispirochaetaceae > DSBN01. The sequence goes on along the minus strand of CAZJIN010000058.1, from coordinate 2,550 downwards.
GTGTATGAGCTTTGCAAGGAGTTCTTTTCCCGTCCCGCTCTCCCCCGTGACAAGGACCGTAGCCTTGCTCCGGGCTGAACGGGATACCAGGTTCAGTACCGACTGCATCAGGCTGCTTTTGTAAATTATGGGAAAATCACCGCACTCCTCCTTAATTTCCCTGTCGATGATCTGGTTTTCATGAAGAGTACTTTTCTGTTCAAAGAGACGGACCAGGAGATGTTCAATTTCATTTTTTTTGGTGGGTTTGACCAGGTAATCGTCTCCCCCGCCGTGAAGGATATGGACTGCTTCCCTGGCGTTCTCAAAGGCGGTCATCACCACTACGCTGATCAGGGGATTCGCCTGTTTTATCCTCTGGAGTACTTCCAGCCCGCTGAGATCGGGAAGCCTGTAATCGGTCAGTACCAGGTCGACGGTGTGTTTTTGAGCCAGTTTGAGACCCTTCTCGGCGGTTTCGGCACTCAGGTACTTTATTTTTGGAAATTCGATGGTGTCCGCGAAGACTTTCAGCATTTCCAGTTGTGTGTGATCGTCATCAATAGCCAGGACGGTAAAAATGGGTTCTTCCATATGTAATATATCGGTTGTTCCGGTAATAAATCTGAAGACTCCCGTAGTTTCAGAATGGAAGAATCAAGGTCACGCCATTCACGAATCGCGGGTACTGATGGATCGAAGTATCCGTTCAAGATGATGGGTGATCTCGTCTCGAGCGGTCCTTTCGATCAGTTGGTCCTGACGGATTTCAAGCAACACCGACTGGAGACAGTTCTTCTCGCCGTGTACCGAAAGGCTGTATTCGTGGTCCCGGGAGAGGGAATAGGGTTCGTGTTCTCCGACGGTGTAGGGCGTCTTTTCCCTCAGGGCCTTGAGGAAAGCCCGGCTGAAGGGAGATTCGGTATAGTAAGAGAGGCCGATATTCCACGGTCGCGGTTTCCCGTTGAGGGAGGGGGTAAAACTGTGGACCGCCAGGATGACCGGTTCTTGCCCCTGGTTTCTCCGACTTTGCAGATGGTCCTCTATCGCGGAGTGATAGGGCATGAACAAGTCCCGTACGCGCAGGTTTCTCTCTTCCGGGGACAGGCTCTGGTTGCCCGGTATTTCCGTCCCGTAGAGGAGAGAGGGAATGGAATCTTCTAATCCCGGGACGCGGTTGCAGTCTATGACCAGTCGGGAGTAGTTGCTGTGGATCAGGCACGCGTCAAGTTGGGCTGATAATCGGCGACCTACTTCGAGGGCACCGATATCCAGACCCATATGGGAGTTCAGCACCTTCGGATCGATACCCATGTCCCCAAGTTCAGAGGGGATGTTGTTGGCGGCGTGATCACAGGTGAGAAGGATTTCCGATGTTCCCGAAGGATGTATCACTGTGAAGGGGGGCTTTTCGTCTTTCAATAACAACAATTGCGTTGGAGGTCTATCCATTTCTTCCTTCAATTTGTCTTCAGATTACCCATCACCAGTGCCGTGTCGAGGGCAATTTTAACATTATAAACGGTTGGGAGAAATCCTTTTCTGAAATAATTCTATCCCCGGCGCTAAAAAACGAGCTAAAAACGAGCTGAAACCGAGTTGAAACCGTGGTGAAAACAATACGCGCAAAGTTATTGACAAAACAGCGGTGGTCTCTCAGGATTTAAGCATGTGCGATACATTTGTAAAAAACAGCGGTGGCGCTTCGGGTGTGTTTTTCGGGAAGAACTCGGATCGTGATCCTGATGAGCCGCAAATTCTCTTTTTTGGATATGCGGATCTGAAAAAATGGGAACGCGAGACCGGCACACCGAAAGCCTCTTATGCGGAGGGGCCCCTGAAGGTGTTGCGCAGGGTGTATACCCGCTTTCAGCATCCCTACCGCGCGCTGATATCGCGTCCTTCCTGGATGTGGGGAGCCGAGATGGGGGTGAATGAACGGGGAGTCGCGATCGGGAACGAGGCGGTTTTCAGCCGCAAAATGGGCATGAACCGGCGTGAAAAAGCCGGCGATTCCGAGGGCTTGCTGGGGATGGATATACTCAGGCTCGCCCTTCATAATGGACGGGATGCCACCGAAGCCGTTCATGTCGTCACTTCCCTCATCGAGCGGGAAGGACAAGGGGGCAATGGGGCTTACCGAGGGCGGCTGTTTTACGACAATGCCTTCCTGATCAGTGACGGCCGCCTGTCCTATGTGCTGGAAACCGCGGGACGTCGTTGGGCGGTACGCGGGGTAACCACTGATTCAATCTCAAACGTATATTCCATAGGGGTGGATTTTCAGTCCTGTGATTCCGAAACATCCCAACAGGCTTCCTATCACACCTCTTCAGATAGCCGCGTGAAGGGAAGCTATTCCTTCACCGATGCCCATGAGAGTCGATTGTACCCGTGGGTAACCCGAGGTGCGGTCCGTCGTGACAGGGCCCGCGTACTTCTTGATACTGACAGGTTTACCTTGAAGAACGCCTTTGGGCTACTCCGCGATCACGGGGGGGCTGTTTCGCCGAAGCGCGGTATGGGAAATCTCTGTATGCATTCCGGCAGGTTCATTAGATCGGAGACCAC
>CAZJIN010000057.1:0-10029 GCA_964545955.1 uncultured Sediminispirochaeta sp. | reverse complement strand
TGCGCTGCGGGGGGTCCACAGCGACGGCCATGATTTCATCCCGGCAGTGGTGGAGAAGGGAGCGGCGGCGGTGGTCTGTATGGACCTGCCGGACCGGCTTGATCCCGCGGTCACCTACCTGAGGGTTGAGAACAGCCGGACGGTGATGTCCCCTTATGCCGAGGCCTTCTACGGCGACCCCTCCTCGGATTTGACGGTGATAGGCATAACCGGTACCGACGGCAAGAGCACCACCGCTTACTACACCCAGCAGCTTCTTCAGATGAGCGGCCGCAAATGCGGCTTGCTCACCACCGTACAGTTCGACCTCGGTGAAGGCCCTCAGAAAAACTACCTGCGCCAGTCCACCCCGGAGGCGACGGATGTACATCGCCTCCTGCGGGAGATGCTCGACAACGGCTGTACCCACGCGGTGGTCGAGGCAACCAGCCACGGACTGTCGAAGGTGAATAACCGTCTCGGCGACGTGAAGTTCAACGTGGGGGTACTCACCAACATAAGCCATGAGCACCTCGAATTCCACAAAACAATGGAACTTTACATCAACGACAAGGCCAATCTTTTTCGTGCCCTTCCCGGGGATTCGGGTTGGGCTATTTTAAACATGGACGATGCCCATCGGGACGCTTTTCTCTCCGCCACCAGTTGTGAGGTTCTGGGCTACGGAGTGAACAATCCTCGGTCAGACCTGAGGGCTGAGAATATAGTGGAGTCGGTGGGGCAACAGATTTTTGATATAGTCCATCCCGAAGGAAAAAACCGGGTAAGCCTGAACCAGCCCGGCAGATTCAACATAGAAAACTGCCTGGCCGCCCTCCTCGCCGTCTCAAGCGCCACCGGAAAGGCTATCACATCGTTTCTTCCCTTTATTCAGAATCTCAAAGCAATCCGGGGGAGAATGGTCCCGGTGGATGAGGGGCAGCCCTTTGAAGTCCTGGTGGACTATGCCCACACCCCGGGCTCCTTTGAAAAACTGTTTCCCCAGCTCCGAGACAGGGTGAAGGGCAAACTCATCGCGGTTTTCGGTTCGGCGGGTGAACGGGACAGGGAGAAACGTCCCATCCTCGGGGGCATTGCCGCCGCTTACTGCGATATGATAGTCCTGTCCGATGAAGATCCCCGCGGGGAAAACCCCTCCTCAATCCTGGAAGAGATAGCCGGCGGCTGTGAGGGATTTGAACGGGGGAAGGACCTTTTTCTTATCGCGGACCGTCCTGCTGCGATCGCCCACGCTTTCTCCCTGGCCGAAGGAGGAGATCTTGTGACACTCCTCGGAAAAGGACACGAAGGAAGTATCATCTATGCCAACAGAACTCTTGAATGGGATGAGGAACAGCAGGCCAGAAAAATTTTAAGAAATACGCCTTTCGGTTCCTCTGAAAAGGCCCGAAAAATATGACAAGAACAAGGGAGGCAGAGTATCAGTAAAAAGAAAATCGGAATTTTATTTGGAGGAAAATCCGGAGAACATGAAGTATCCCTGATTTCCGCCGCATCCGTATACACCCATATCGATACCGCCCTTTTCATCCCGGTATTGAACGGTGTTGACTATAACGGACAATGGTACCTGCAGGATCCTCCGAAGATGGATTCTGGGCAACACAGTTTAATCCTCCGGATCGACGAAGAGATGAGGGTTTCCGCATGTCCCGGAGGAGGTCTCTCAGTGAAGAGGGAGCCCCTCTCCCTCGATGCGGTGTTCCCGGTACTCCATGGGACCTTCGGTGAAGATGGTACAATCCAGGGGTTTCTGGAGGTTATCGATGTGCCCTACATCGGAGCGGGAGTCCTCGGGAGTTCCCTCGGCATGGACAAGGTGGTTGTCAAAAAAGTATGGCTCCACGACGGACTGGCGACAGTTCCCTTTGTTCAGGCCGACTCTCATACCTTTCATGCGGAGAGTGGCCCAAGGCACATCGCGGAAGAAGCGGAAGCGCTCTTCACCTATCCCCTTTTTGTCAAACCCGCCAGATCGGGTTCTTCCGTGGGAATCTCCAGGGCCGAAAACCGGAAACAGCTAAAAAAAGCGATGGAAGAGGCCTTTCGCTTCGATACCAAACTGCTCATCGAACCGGAGATAAAGGGACGTGAAGTGGAATGTTCCGTTATGGGAAATGAAGAGGTGAAGGCCTATGGGGTGGGAGAAATAGTTCCGACCCACGGTTTTTACGACTATGAGACAAAATACATTGACCCCGATGCCGCCGAGTTGCGCATCCCCGCCCCCATCAGTCGGGTACTCACCGACAGGGTCAAGGAGATCGCGAAGGCGGCCTATCGTTCCGCCGGCGCCGAGGGGTTCGCGCGGGTTGATTTTTTTATAGAACCTGATAATACGGTGGTGCTGAATGAGATCAACACCATCCCCGGATTCACCCACATCAGTATGTTTCCGAAGCTCTGTGAGTTTGAGGGGCTTGAATACGGTAAGCTGGTTACAGATCTTATCAATCTCGGATTAGACAGATACGCCCAGAGGGCTTCACTGCGGTACAGAAGAATCTGACGGGAAGAGCTACCAATGGTCGTAGGAGACCAGACGGTTCAGGGGTTTTCGTTCGGGTTGGAGGGGAACGGCAGCGGAATAGCCGAGAAGCAGCAGCGCAACCACACGCATCTGATACGGTACGGTCAGAAGTTCTTTGATCTCCTGTTCGTCGAAGGTGGTGACCACATGGGCTCCTAGCCCTTCAAACCGGCCCTGGATCATCATGAACGAAAGGGCAATACCGATGTCGATAGGATATGCGAGCTGACCGTTGGGCATGCGATAGTCAATATTGGTGGTACAGGCCGCTATGATAACCGGGGCTTGGCCTACATGTTCCTGTAAATAAGCCGCTTCATGAATCTTTGCCCGAACCTCGGCTTTTCTAATCACCACCATATGCCAGGGTTGTCGGTTCTTGGCGGAGGGAGCCCTTCGGGCCGCGGCAATTACCCGATCTACAGTCTCATCCGGGACTTCCTGAGGGGTAAATTCATTTATGCTGACCCATTCGGCGATTTCTTTTAATACTTCCATGTGTTCCTCTTTCTTTTTTCAAAGGTATTGAAAAAAATCTTGACTGCAAATGAATAATTCACGTATGGTGAATAAGATGATACCAAAAAATTTTTATCCTATAATGATCCTAGTATTTTTGCAGATCAGTCTGTGTTTCGCCGTCTCTCAGGAAGCATCATACCATATTTTGGAAGATATGCACACCTTTTCCACCTATTATCCACGTAGTGAGAATAGTGAGGGAGAGCGAAAAAGTCTGCGGTTCATCACCGATTCCCTCGAAGGACTCGGGCTAGTGTATGAGGTACAGGGCCTTGACTCATTTGAGGACTTTCACTCCTTTTCGGCAACGGTGGAGGTTTTTTTTCCGGGCGCAGGGGATGGCGAGTTATTTCTCCTCTTTCCCCACAACCACCCCGTCGATGCAGCGCGAGAAGAAGATGGTTCCGCCGGACTGGCCCTTGCCCTCCAAGTCTGTAGATCCCTGGCCGAAACACCCCCCCCCATCGATGTGCGTGTTCTTTTCGTCGGCGCTGAGTTTGGCCGTAACCGGGATTATCAGAGGGGCACACGGGCTTTTCTACAGAATTATTCTTCCCATGGCGAAGGAGCGCTGCTCTATATAGACCTTAGACGATTGCCTACCAGACTGGAATTCCAACCGGCAGGAAACGGAAGGGTAGCCCCGGCATGGCTTGTCAAATACACGACGGACATTCTGGCTGAAAAGGGTATTCCCTATGAATTCTCTACCATCGCTTTCAATATACAGCAGATGGGTTTTAACGAAACCGAGACACGGATCGATCCTTTCCTTGAGGAAGATATTCCGGCGGTGTATCTCGGTTCATCCGAAGCCGAGGATTCTGAGGCGGTTTCTAAGGCGGAGACTATTTCACCGACGGAACTGACTTCGCTGATTATGAGTTTTATCGGCAATTTCCACGAATCGATCCCCCAGCGATGGGATAGGCACTACCTTTTTTTCAAAATCGGGGAAGCAGGGATACTGATGTCGGAGCTCTCCTATGTCCTGATGCTGCTGATTCTTTTCTCCACGGTACTCCTCTACCCTTTCTTTCAACGCAAGAGGTTTTATCGCTACATGCGCTCCATGAGAAAGCACTCATGGGTAATGCCTATTCTTGTAATTTTTATGTTTCTCTATCTCCTTGTGTCTACCTACCTGGTTGAAGCACTTTCAAGGCTTCGGGGGATCCCCTTCCTCTGGCGAGACGAACCTTTTCTGATCCTGACACTAAAAATCAGTTTCGCGGCTCTTCTTTTTTCTCTCAGCCACCGGATCACCAGGCGTTTTCACCTCGGAAGATTACGGGGAAGTTTCTATTCCGCCTCGGGACTGATATTTCTCCTGATCAATGTACTTATCCTCACCTTTTTTAATCTTTCCCTCACCATATACGGGGCGGGTCTTTTTCTGCTGGGTTTTCTCTTCACCCTTTCCAGGGCCAGACTTATGAAGCTTGTTTTTCTGATAGTATCGGTGCTCTTCATTTTTGCGTTGCTCCTGCAGAGCTTCAGGACCGATTCTCCCACGGTACTTTACGGGGTGCTTCTCTCTCATTTCAGGGGGAATTTACTGATTTCTTTTTTCCTGCTTCCCTATATGCTCTTCATCCTCCGCTTGAAGGTTCTTTACCACAGTCCCAGCAGGCCCGTGGCAAAAAGGTTTACCCTTTTCACGGAATTGATTTTTGGGCTTCTAAGCATTTCCCTGGTGCTCTATTTTACCTTCTTCTACACCCCCGCCGATACGAGAGGGCAGGACCTCAGAGTGACTGAAAAAATAGACAGAAACCACACAATCCGCTTTGAAAGTCCCCTGCCCCTCCCAAATTTCGACTTCAACACCCTCAACGGAAATAGAAAAACCCTCCCCCCCGGGGAACCACAGAATCGGATCACCCTCCGACTCCCCCCATTTGAGGATCTGCTTTCCGTCGACCTGGACACGAAGGAATTCCTCGGCAGGACCACCTACTCCGTGGGCCTGAGCTCACCCCACTTTCCGGAAGAGATCGAAGTGATCCTCACCTCCGCCGAAGAGGTGACCCTCTATGATTCCGATTTTCCCGCAACCCTTCGAAGCGATCGCTCCGGTGTCCTTTTTCATATAGGTAGAAATCCCGCTTTTCCCTTCACCTTTAGCTTTACCGTGCCCAGAGAGCTCGAGGGAAACCTTACCGTAACCGCCGATTACCACACTCCCCCTTATGATCTTGGTATCGATCAGGAAAAGTTTGAAGTGGATTATACCCTGACAGCGTCGATATCTTCGGCCATCCCACCGATAGCCCCACCCACAGATCCGGCGGAAGAAAAAAGAGAGGAAGAAAAGGAGCAATTGACACCCTCTACACCATAAAGTAGGATGAAATACTATGAATAAAACCCGTACTTTGACAATTCTCGTTCTCTTTCTTTTTGTTATACCGATGCCCATGATTTTCTCTGCAGAGGTCGTCGACACGGACCTCGGCACCTCTTTCGAGAGACTTTTTCCCGAACTCTCCGAGGGATATATCGATCTGAACTCAAACAATTCCCTCGACAGGCTTCCGGATATGGACGAGCTCCCCGAGGAATCACTTATACAGGATGGCATCCTCCAGGTGCAGGAGATACTTGACTTCATTCTTGAACAATATCGATTCTTTACGGTCGAAGAGCTGGAGGATATTCAGGCTGTCCTCGAGAATGCCGAAGGACAGATTGATGAGCTTATCGCCCTTTCCTACCGTTCACGAGTTCGCGGGGCTATCGAAAAAAAACGTGAGTTCGGCAGCGACGACCTCTACCTCACGCCATCGGCCCTTCGCAGGGGCCAAGAGGAGATGTCCGGTTATATAGCCGCCATGCTTCACGCATACAAAAAAGAGGAACGCCAGTTTCTTCAGAGATTCTCCGAAGCCAGGGAGAGTCTTTTTTCGATGATCGAAGCGGGCTACCCCCTCCCTCCGATGAGCACGGAAACCAGAGGACTTTTGGTTAGTGCAATGATCCATACCGTTCTCACCGACGGCGATTCCAATCCTCCGAGGGTAAAGGCCGCAATCACTACCATCGGGAGAATAAAGGCGGAAGACGCCCTGCCCTATCTGGAAAATCTCCTCGATTCCCCACAGTACAGGGTTGAAGCCGCCGAAGCCCTCGGCGAGATAGGCAACTCCCAGGCCCGTTCAATTCTAATGGAGAGCCTCCAGGTATCGGAACCCGGGGACTTCCAATACGCCCTTATCAGGTCGGTTGGAAAAATCGGCGGGGATGAAAGCGAACAGTACCTGCTGGACCTGCTTTCAAGTTCCCTGGAGGAGAAAAACACCGACGAGGAGGAGCCCCGGGAACACGACAGCAGTACCAGGATCGAACAGACCACGGTGAAGGCCCTTGCGGATCTTGCCCGGCAGGGAAGTCGCAACCGTCAGATCTACGCGGTGCTCACAGGTTATCTGAACCATGAAGATCCGGAGTTGCGCAAGATGGCGGTGGAGGGAATCGCCGGTTTCGGCGCGCGACAGGCTGCCGGAGAACTTCTTCCACTGCTGAAGGAGGAGAAGAATGAACAGGTAAAAATAACCCTGGTACGTAGTCTCAACAGCCTCAACGACGCGTCGACCATTCCCTCTTTCATCAACCTGCTTCAGGATCCCGCTGCTTCCACCACTCTCAAAGCCGAGCTTATCAGCGCTATCGGTTCCAACGACAATGGTCCGAGGGCTGTGGGTAGTATCATGGACCACCTGAGCTCCCTCGATCAGCAACTCCGTGAAGTGACCCGGCGGGCAATTCTACAACTGTATGAGAAAGACCCCCAGACTGTCATGGGCTATTTGAGCCGGGCTTTACTCCAGTCTCAGGACAGGCTTTTTCTTGAAGAAGCTTCGGGAATTCTTGCCGACCTTGCCGATCCCGCATCACTGAATACCCTTCTCAAGCTTCTCGAAACTCCCTATCCCGGGGTTAAAAAAAATATAACCTGGGCAATTTTTCGAATCCGACCGGACAACAACGCCCGTATTATTACGGAGATGCAGAAACTGATCACCAGTGAGACCCAGCCGCTCTCCGTCCGAACCAACGCGGTACGTGCCCTGGGGGCTATGGGTGTGAACACCCCCCAGCTGGAGGTCCACAAGACCCTTCTCACCACCCTGAAGCTTAAATCTTCCGAGTATCTGATGCTCAAATATTTTGCCGTTCAGGCCCTCGGCCTGATTCCCCTGGAGGACCCTCAGGTAGTCGAGGCGCTTCTCGAAACAGCTTCCCCCCGGGAACACGAACTGATCAGAAAAGCAGCACTTCAAAGCCTTCAGAAGATGGGTGTGGCGGATCAATCAACGGCGGATTCGATCGCGGGTATCGCGAGACGGAGCGACGACCCGCAACTGCAGATGGCGGCGATCCGAATTCTTGGACATATGGGTTCTGAAGAGGCCAGCTCTCTCCCCGACCGTGTCCTGGAGGAGCTTCCCGAAGGGGATGAAGAGATAGAAATACTGTACGCCCTCTCACGTGTGGAAAGTGAAGCTTCCATAGAACTGATAATAGACCGAGCGGCGAGGGTCGGAGAGGAGGCCTTTCTCACCGGCCTCCTGCGGGAAATGCCGCCGGAGCTCCTCAAAAACGTAGTGACCAGGCGCCTGAAAACCGAACAGAATGAAGCTGTGATGACCCTGCTCGAATCACTGGAGGTCGGACTTGAAACTGGATATTAGACCTATCCATGAGGGCGACACTCCTTCCCTGTGAAGATGGAAAAGATACTTTTTCATGTTGATATGGACGCTTTTTATGCCGCGGTTGAACAGGCGGACAATCCGGAACTGAAGGGAAAACCCGTCATCATCGGGGCGAGACCTGGGACCCGGGGCGTGGTATCCGCGTGTTCTTACGAAGCCAGAAAGTTCGGCGTACACTCCGCCATGCCCATATCCGAAGCCCACCGCAGATGTCCCCACGGCGTATATCTTCCCGTTCGAATGTCCCGTTATCAGGAGATAAGTCGCTTCATTATGGAGATTTTCAAGGATTTCACCCCCGAGATCCAGCAGATATCCGTGGATGAGGCCTTTCTGGATATGACGGGGACGAAACGGCTCTTTGGTTCACCGGAACAGGCTGCCCGGAACATCAAGGAGCGGGTAAAAGGTGATACGGGACTCACCATCTCTATTGGAATCGCGCCGAATAAACTCCTCGCAAAACTCGCCTCGGAATATGACAAGCCCGATGGCCTTTACCGTGTACAGAGGGGCAATGAAGAGACCTTCATCGACAGCATCGCCCTTGGGGACCTCTGGGGTATCGGAAAGAAAACCCTGGCCCGGCTGGAGGAACTCAACATCACCGATCCCCCCGCCCTTCGCTCCATCCCCCACTCCTCATTAATCCGCCTCTTCGGCAGTGCCGGGGGAGACTACCTCTATCGTATTGTCCGTGGTGAAGATCCCGGAATACTTCAGAAAGAGACGAAAAGTCGCTCCATTTCCGGCGAAGTTACCTTTGAAGAGGATACCAGTGACACGGAGGTGATAAAAAATGTGATACTCGACCTCTCCCACCAGGTTATGTTCCGCCTCCTCCAGGGTAAGCAGACGGGGAATACCGTCTTTATAAAACTAAGGTTCAGTGATTTTTCCACTACCACCGCGCAGAAAAGCCTGCGCCATCCGGTGTATTCTGCTGACGAGATCTATGAAGTCGCCCATTCCCTTCTCCGGAAGAGATGGGGAGGAGGAAGGGAAATACGTCTGGTTGGCGTCGGTATCACGGGGGTGAGCGATCAATCCTCCGATCCTCAACAGAAAGACCTCTTCGAAGATCCCTATGACCGCAGCAAAAAGGTGGAAAAAGCTATCCTATCCATTCGCGCGAAGGGGAACCGTATTGAAAAAGCGAGCCTTATCAATACGATTCCCGAAATAAAACGCCGCGAAGAGAAAAGGTTCTAAAAGTACCCGCTTCAGGCACGGTTTCAGGGCCGGGTTCACGCGCTGTTTAAGTACCTGTTTCAAGCCCGGGTTCAGGTTGTTTTTTCGGCTTTTACCGCCACTCCGCGAGATGAGTCTTTGCGTCCTCGAAGTTTTCCCGTTCCGAGGAAGTGGGATTTTTTATCGCCTTCAACTCCTTCACGAGCCATTCCATGATCTTAATGGCCTCTTCTTCATCCGAAAGCTTTGATAGTCCCTGGGGACTGTAGGGCTGGGACGCGTCGAAATCAAAACCGCCCTCGAAATAACTGTATTTTTCTACCGGGTCAGAGGCCCCGCGAAAATCATCCTTCATCTTCCCCGCTTCACGTCTTCGTTTTGAGGCGCTCCAATCGCGCTGTTGGAGGTGTTCTCCCAGCTTCTGGTAGTAGGAGTATTTGACCTTTTTCCCGTTGTACGCATCCAGGGCCCGCCTGCTGTAGGAAACGGCGTATTCCACGTCTCCGAAGGAGATCAGTTTCGGTACCGAAGCGTAGAGCATTCCCAGTACATAGAAAGAATCGGCATGGCCGGAATCCTTACGCACCGCCTTCTCCAGGTCATCCCTCATTGGACCGGCCTTCATCAGGCTGTTGAGGATCCCCTTAGTCTGACCCCATCGACCAACATTGGAAGCCCTCCAGTAATACCCATTGTGATTGTTCGGGTCCAGTTCAACCGCTTTCTGGGCCTGGTTCTCGCCCTTTTCATAAGCTGCCAGCAGTTCATCCGCACTTGCGCCTTTCTTCTCCGCCTCATCAGCCAGGTTGAGGGTCGATCGGGCCTGCCGCCAGTAGAGACCGGCTTTCTCACTGTCCGAACTCACCATTCCCTCCGCCTTTTCAAGCAAGGGAACCACCTCCTCGAATTTTTCCTCGTCATATAGACGATCGACCTTTTCAAAAAGCCCCTTCAGATTCTCCTGCGCAAAAAGACCAGCGCTCATTAGAAGTATCAAAGCCAGGGCCAGTAGTGCTTTTCTCATTCGGCTCCTCCTGATTTTCGATTTTTCCTAATATATTGTCACCA
>CAZJIN010000056.1:0-10037 GCA_964545955.1 uncultured Sediminispirochaeta sp. | reverse complement strand
AGAAAAATATCCGAGATAGTATCGGACTTTGTCTTTATTGCGCAGGATAACTACTACAAATCCGCGGAATATATCAACAACACGAATATCACGGCCTTCAACTTCGATCACCCTGAGGCTTTCGACAACGAGCTACTCTATGAACACCTCTCCACATTGAAGGGGGGAGGTTCCATAGAAATGCCCCAGTACGATTTTGTGCACCATCGTCGAAAAGAGATCACCGTGCATGTGGAGCCGAAAAAATTGGTCATCTTTGAAGGGATCATGGTGTTCTTCGATCCTGGAATCCGACAGCTTCTGGATCTTAAACTGTACGTGGATACTCCCGACGACATCCGTTTTTTGCGCCGCCTTCAGCGGGATATGAAAGAAAGAGGAAGGACTGTGGAGTCGGTAATTCAGCAGTATCTGGAGGTGGTACGGCCGGGACATTACGAGTTCATAGAACCGACGAAAGTGTACGCGGACCTGATCATACCGGAGGGCGGATTCAATGAGAACGCCCTACAGGTTCTGACTTCATTTTTACGTGAGATCACCAGAGAATAGTTAAGACTTATTCTCATCTGTATATTTTTTCTTTCCCTTTCGTCGAAAAGTACGGTATGAGTTGGAGATATAGTGAAAAGTAAACTTCTCAGGTACCGGGTCATTTCCACCGACAAATAGCCCCCCGGCACAGCGGAAAATCCGGGTGATCCCCAGGATATTTCCTTTAAAAATTCCATGTGTCAAGATAGCGTGCTTATAGTAATTGCTGCAGGTAGGGGAATAAATACATGAATCGGGCAAAAAGGGCGAAATCATGTGCTGATATATCCAAATGGGGATGATAAAAATACGGCGAAACTGGGAAAAAATGGTTTTCAGCTCTTGCATTTAAGTAAAAGTATAAGTATTTTAGCCAGGAGAAACAAGGGAAATGAGAATTGCCGCGTTCAAAGGGTTTGACCTAATCAAAAAAGTGTATTATAGTTCATTTCGCCTTTAGATTATTCGTAGGAGGAACATATGGCTGCAAATATTTCCAAGAATGCACGTCGTGAAGGAGCTCAGCAGCTGGTCAGCAGATGGGGTGGCGCCATTAAGATGAAGTCCGTCTTCAAGAACGGTAAAATCCAGCACGTTGCAGTCTGCGAGGCTACGGGCAATACTGCCAGGAAGCCTAAAGACCTTATGTAGTTTCAGTTTTTTGTGATTTTTAGAGGCCGTCCGGATGAACCGGACGGCTTTTTATTTGCCCAGCGAAGCGGGCAAATAAAAGGCCGATTCGGATGAATCGGCCTGTGGGTTAGGTGTCGGTGCAACATATAATAACTGGGAGGGGAACTATACGATGCGCCCGACACTTTTATTATCGTCTTAAGCGGGATAAACATTAGTTGTCATCAATTAAAATATCAAAAAAAAGTGAGACTTTGTAGTTTTTTCCACCCTGAACGTTGATTTTCTTGCTCACCGAATAATCTCCAATACGCATCAGAACCACGTGATCACCGGGTTCGGTCTCAAATGTGTCATCGGATTGAAGGTTAATCTCTTTACCGTCAAAAAAAACAGCGGCACCGTCGGGGGCTTGAAAATGAACAAAGCTCTTTGAGGGTTTGAGTGAAATATCGATGGTGGTGGTTCGCGCCCGGTCAACCCCAAAGGAACGTTTAAATGGGATATAGACATCGGATTTTACTTCAAGGGTATGAACCCCGGGTTTCAGATAATGTTTTTCTGAAGGATCTCCGATATCCTTTCCGTCGATAAGGAAATAGACGGTACCCGTTTCTATATCCTGGGGTACTTTGAGACGCACTGCCCCGGAATCCTTCAGTATCGGTTTGAGGGTGATCTGAAATATCGCCGTATCGACACTGGAGGGAATCCCCTTCATCACGGGGTCTATAAAGAGAAGCAGGGGAAATTGATCGATCCTGAGGGGGGGAGAAATAAGTCTGCTGTCGGGGGTAGATTTTTCCCAACCCGTGGAGGTCCGCAGGGGGATATCCACAAAAGATCTGCGTGTAACGGGAAAGGGAAGCCCGTCGACCTTTGTCCCTGAAAAAGCGCCGCTTCCGCTCCCGGGGGAGGGAGAGATATTGCGGTAGAAGCTGAGTAGAAAGCTCTGTCGAAACTCCAGTACCGAAGGAGGGGAGACGACCTCAATGATGAATCCGCGCAGGAACTCCTCCGATTCGATATCCAGGCTCGCGAGTTCCCTCAGGCCGATATCGATGACTACCTCACTGTAATCTTCCGGCAACTCTATGAAATGACGGATTTTACCCCTGATCTGCTCTGCAGGAATTGGAGATGGGATAAAAAAAAGGATCACAACGGTAAAAAGGACGAAGACCGCTGCCCCGCGCTTCATTGTGGTAAAATCTCTGAAGGGTTCCATGATTCTCCCGCGTTTCTGATTTCAAAATGTAAATGTGGACCGGTAGACAGTCCGGTATTCCCCACGGTTCCTATTATAGCACCTGAGCCGATGTTTTGTCCCGCCTTTATCCGGATCTCCCTTAAATGTCCGTACACAGTTGAAAAATTACCCTTGTGTAGCAGTACGATGTAGTTGCCGAGCACATTATCCGTCCCTGAATCCACAACCTTCCCCGCCGCAGCGGAGAGGACTTCCGTTCCTGACGGGGCGGCTATATCAATACCGTGGTGAAAATGTTCTTCATGGGAAAAAGGGTTCAACCGGTTACCGTATCCTGAACTCACAATACCCACCGGGAGGGGGAACCTGAACAGCACATTGAGAAAGAAGGAACGTTCGATGGGGTGAAACCTCTCCCCCGGGAAAAAAAACAAACTTCGCGTACCGGAAGGAGTTTTTACCGTGATTTTCCTGCCGCCAAACACTTCCTTTCCCCTCCAGGAGGTCATCACTCGTTCCAGGTCGTTTTCAGATCTTTCGGGGATAAAGATGCCCGCCTGTGTAGGTATGAGGATATACGCGGGGTCATGAAAGTCCTTCGGTGTGCGGATTCCGTTCAGCAGCGCGATGGTATCGTAGGGTAGGTTGAATCGCGCGGAAACACTGAAAATTGTATCATCTTGCCCGGGAATGTAACTGAACAGGTGAAGAGGGGGATGTGTTTTGTACGACTGTTCCGCCCTGTAATACCTGTTTATGGAATCCAAAGCCTGTTGAAAGACCGGGTCGTCGAGTCCCAGCGACTCAATATACGGGTATGGAGAGGGAACTGTTTTTCCCTCGGAAAAAAGGGGATTCCGGGAGAGCACGGCCATGAAAAAAAAGAAAAAAACCATTGCAGGTATAACACAAAAGCCCCTGTGCCCTCGCTCTGCTTGTCCCGTTCGCACCAGTATACCCTCCGTTTTAACGAAAAAAAAGCAGGCCAATGAGATACAGGGTCAACAAAAGGGCGGCTATCCCCCACAGGGCATGGAAAGAGGCAAAAATCATCCCCGTCGCGTAGATCAATACGAGGGCGACCAGTGCTTTGAACAAGCTCAGGGCCGGACGCTTCAGACCCGTGAATGAAAAACCCACCTTGGAGTCCTGTCCCCCTGTCACACTGGAGGGGCTCATCATTTTTTTACCCATAAAAAATAAAATCAACCCCCCGATCACGAGAAGCACCGACCAGGTAAAACTGCGACCGCCATGGATGGCCCAGTACCACAGGGGAAAAGACACAAACCCCGCCGATCCTGCTATGATGAGCGCGAAAAGGAGAATCCGAAGGCTCTGTTGAAGAAAAGAGAAATATCCGTTCCTGATTCTCAGGAGGTGCATGGAAATACCGTTTCGGGAAATCATATCAGTTTTGTTCCATCCTTCGGCGGTACTCTACTACGTTTTCCAATGACTGTGCAAGTTTCAGGCTCTCGAAAATCTGCTCCGCCCGGTTCAGGTAGCCGAGGGCATCTTCATCGTTCCCCTCGGAGTGTTCAATCCTGCCGAGTAGAAAAAGGTCCTGGGCGATTCCGTTGCTATTTTCCGTCTCTCTATCGTATCGCAGGGCTTTCTTTACATTTTCCTTCGCCTCACCGGCGTTGCCGGTTTTGAGCGCGATCAGGGACAGCATATAGTAGTTGGAAGCCGTTTCGTACAGGTTGTTCCTCTTGAGGTTGATCTCGAGGGCGGACCTTATCTCATCCGCGGCCTGGTCGATCTGTCCAAGACTGAACAGGCTGGTCCCTCGGTTGTGCAGAAGTACCGTGAAGACGGCGGAGTCCGAATCCTCCCGGATAAGTTCGAGGCTTCCGTTGAAATAGTCGAGGGCATCACGAAAATTTCCAAGGGCGTACTCTACCTCCCCCAGGTTGTTGAATGTTTCCGCGGCGGCTTTCGCGTATCCCGAGGAATCGGAGGGTATAGTTTCTATAATTGCGCGGGAAGCCTGAAGCCTTTTCAGTGCCTCCCGGGGCTTGCCGAGGGAGAGGGATACCTTTGCCAGGGAGTTGTAGGCGTTCACAGCCCCTAACCGATCGTCGATTCGCAAATAGAGTTCCAGGGACATGGAATACATTTCCTCCGCCTGGGCATAGCGGGATTCATTGAAAAAGGTATTTCCGAATTCAGCGTATTTCCCAGCTTCCGCGGAGGTAGGTCGTTTAGGTTCCTGGTTCTTTGGAGTGGAAGAACAGGACAGGATCAGCATGGAGCAGACAAGAAGGATTCCCGACGTTTTTATTCCGGAGCGAAGGGGGGATAATGCTTTGTTCATACGCTAATCCTCCGCACGGATTCCCCGGAAAGTGGAGGGGACTGCGGGCTCTTCACTGATCCCGCCCCTGAGAAGGGGGTTGTTCTTCAGGCCTTCGAGGACCGCTTGGCCCTCATCCATTGTCGCCTCTCCCTCTTTCAGAAGGGCGGTGATATTCGGTTGTCGGCTGTTGATATAGCTGCTAAAGGTACTCAACTCGGCCACGCTTTTTTCCAACTCGGCCACGATACCGGTGATACTGCGGTAAAGTTCATCGTCATCGAGAAGCAGACCCACCGATCCTTCGGAATCGAGAAGCTTTTTCACCAGACCCCGGGTATCGGCAAGCTGGTCGGTCATCGTCTCCACATTCGAGGTGATAGCGGTGGTGTTCTCAAGGGTTGTATCGAGTCGCGTGAGAACTAAATAGGTTTCCCTCATCAGATCCAGCAGGGGACCCTCCTGGGTGCCCTTGAGGGTATTGTCGATTGTGGCGAGGGTACTGTTGAGAGAACGGATCGTATCATGGGTGGTGTCGAGAATAGGTCCGATCCGGTTCACCACGGAAGAGACCGCATCTTCCTTGTCCAGGGAACCGACGAGTTTCTCTTCAACCAGTCTTCGCCCTTCTTCAAAATCCGTGGAGGGAATATAGGCCCCCTCCTCAAGGGGAGGTCCTTCTCCAATGCCCGGGTGGAATTTGAGGCCGCCTCCGCCTATTCCGATTGGGCTGGTACTGAGGGCAAGCACCGAATTCGGTTTGACCCGGTCGTAGTAGGTATCATAGATATGAAACTCAATCTGTACGGTGTTGTCTTCGAGAAGGGTGATGGAATCGACCCCGCCTATGGTAAAACCCTTGAGCTGTACCGACATTCCCCTGTTCAGCCCCTCTCCGGAGACAAACCTGCTCGTGAAGGTATAGTCTTTCGCGAACCATCGCTGGTTTATTCCCATAAAAATAAAAATTCCCGCCAACGAGACTATACCGATCAGAACGAAGAGACCGACAATCTGTTCCGCGTATCGAATTTTAAATTTCATTTCAACCTCATAATATTCGACCTTTGTAATACAGTCAAATTAAAACATATCCCCGTTATTCAGCAAAGACAAAATGTCGTCGTCGTAGGCGGCAACCTCCTCGAGAACCATGGTGAGGATTTTGCGAACCATAGGGTCGCTGCTCCTTTTTACCCCGTCGAAGGGGCCGTGAATCAGCACCTTTCCCTGAAATACCACCACTAGCTCATCCGCGATCATCGAGATGAGCTCAGGATCGTGAAAACCGGCGATTATGGTACGTCCCTGGCTACGAATATCCTTGATGATTTGTTTGATGGTCTCTTCAGAGTTGGAATCTATTCCTACCAGGGGGGTATCCAGAAAAAGCAACTCCGGTTCGGTGATCAGCGCCCGCGCAAGGGAAACCATTTTATGTTCCCCCGAAGAGATCTGGCTCGGGCGATAGTGTATATTGTCTTCGTACCCCACTTTCTTCAGGTAGTAGTGTACTTTTTTTTCCATCTCCTCCAAGGACATCTTTGGAAAATGGACTTCCAGGGGGAAACGGACATTCTCGAGAATGCTGCGATTTGCCCAGAGGGCGCCGTCCTGAAAGACAAAGCTGCTGCGACGACGGAAGTCGAACTCTTCCGCTTCGGAAAAGGTGAAGATATTTTTCCCGTCGAGTTGAACCGTTCCCCTGTGGGGCGGCAGGAGGCCGGCAATGGTTTTCAGGAGAATACTTTTTCCACTGCCCGAGGGTCCGATGATCACGGTGGTCTTGTCGGGGGTTATGGTGAGACTTGCGTTGTCGACCACGGCGCGTCGGCCGTAAAAAAAGCTTACCCCGTTCAGTGATAACTCCATCCACAATTCCTTCTACAGGTAATATACCATGGTAATGATCGCATCGGCGACGATGCAGAGGGTGAAACCCTGGACTACCGATCTGATCACCATCTGGGGGATCTCGGTGCCAGCCTGCTGTACTTTCAATCCATTGTAGGTAGCAGTGTGAGAGATGATCAGGCCGAAAACAAGGCTTTTTAGAAGGGAGGAGAAAATATCCGGTGCCTTGAGGTAGAGCAGGAGGTTGTGAAAATATTCGGAGAAGGGGATCGGCTCGAACAGCTGGGTGAGGATATAGGATCCCACGAGGCCGAAGACGTTAAAATAGAGGTTCAGAAAAACCACGGACAGGGTGATACCGATGAACCGGGGTGCCACCAGGTAACGGATCGGATTCACCCCGGTGGCGATATAGGCTTCTATCTGGTGACTCACCACCATATGTCCCAGTTCAGTTGCCACGGCAGTAGCCGAACGGGCAATCACCACGAAGGCGCAGAGGAGGGGACCGAGTTCCCTTGTGATCACGGTAATCAGGATTTTATAGATGAGGACTCCCTGACCGAACTGGGGCAGGATATTTACCCCCTGAATAATGATGACCGCGCCGAGGGAGAGCGAAATCAGGGCAATCACAGAAAGGGCCTCCACTCCGGTGAAGAGCAGTTGCATGGTGATAACATTCCGGCCGACCTGTCGACGCCTGAAATACTGCAGAGCGGCAATTATGGAACGGTAGAAAAAACCCGTTCCATAGAGAAAATCGTCGAAATAACCGAACACACCCTGTCCAAGCCGACGTAACACCGTGTTGTATCCTCTCTTTCCTGTAATAGTAACGCAGTTCTACGATCCAGGCAATCGTCTCTTTTCATTATATTGACATTGACATGGTCTGGTTTCAAAAGTACAATTTTAGAGACCCCAGTGTGCTTAATCAGGAGCAAAAATGCCAAAGGCAGTGAGATACCATGCGAATTCAGTCGTTTATTTCAAAGGGGATATGACCGACAGGATTTATATCCTGAAGAGCGGGAAGGTCAGTCTCAACTACAACGACATCGAGACAGGACAGGAAATTCACGATTTGATCAACACGGGGGAGTTCTTCGGTGTAAAATCCGCCCTCGGAAAATACCCCCGGGAAGAGACCGCTGTGGTTCTGGCCGATTCGGACATGGTCGTTTTTTCCGTTCCCGAATTTGAACAGCTCTCCATGCAGAATACCCGCATTATCATGAAGATGCTCAAGGTTTTTTCCAATCAACTGAGGAGAATACACAAACAGGTTCGCAACCTGATATCTTCGGGGAATGAAGGACTCGAGCCTGAGGAAGGGCTCTTCAGAATAGGGCAGTACTACCTGAATACCGGGAAGTGTCCCCAGGCCCTCTACGCGTTGCGCCGGTATATCACCTACTATCCCACTGGGAAATACAGCGATGAAGCAACCTTAAGCATCGAACAGGCGGAACAGGGGATACAGGGTTCACCCGCTTTCGTCCCGAGGGTGAAAAACACGGTGAACGAAGAGGAGCTTTCGGATATCGCGAAGAAGTACTACAACGCGGTAAGTCTGTACAGCCAGCAGAACTATCCGGAGGCTATGAAGGAATTCCAGGGTATACTACAGGCTGAAAACAGCGAGGAATACTCCGCAAAAAGCACCTTCGAATACGGCAGATGTCTCCTGGGTATCGGGCAGTTTGAAAAGTGTATTCAGCACTACACCCAGATGATCAAGCGTTATCCCAAACACCCTGATCTCAGGGACGCGCTGATCTACGTGGGAAACTGTTATGAGAAGCTCGATGACAAAGACAAGGCCGGCAATTTTTATAACAAGGTACTCGCGATGTCGTCGGAAAGTGAAGTGGTATACAGGAAGGCCAAGCGAGCCCTCAACCAGATAAAAGGATAGAAAATGAGCATAGACTTCTCGATGTTCGAACGATTTGCCGTCACTTTTCAACCGGGAGATGTTATTTTTTGCGAATATGAACCTGGAGACAACTTCTACCTGATTCAGTCGGGACGTGTGCAGATCGTTAAGATCCTCGGGGATATTGAAAAAAACATAGACATACTCTACCCGGGAGAGATCTTTGGTGAGATGGCAATCCTCGAAGAAGCTCCCCGCTCCGCTACCGTGGTGGCCATCGACAAGGTCAAGGCCCTTGAGTTCAACCGGGAGAACTTCGAGGTCCTGATGAAGGGGAATCCCCAGATCGCGTTCAAACTCCTCAAGCTTTTTACAAAAAGGATATACGACCAGAAGCGACGATTCCAGATCCTCACCATGAACAACATCGAAGCAAGGGTGGCGGATGTCTTCCTGATGCTGGCCGAGAACCAGGTGGTGGAGGATCCCGACGAGGACCAGCGTGTGTTTTCCACCACCGTGGAGGATATCGCCCACTGGGCGGGGATCTCCTACGACGACTGCAAGAAGGTCCTCAACCACTTCGCCGGACAGCGCAGGGTTGAGATCTATCAGGACAAGATCATCGTTAAAAATATCAACGACTTCCAACGCTTTGTAAACTCCCAGCGAAACAAACAAAAGGGCCAGGAGTAGGAAGGGCTTTCTTTCGCGGGGGAGGGGCAGAGGATGGGAAACTTGAAGCTCTTTCTCCCCGAACCAGTTTTTTTTTATCCCGATAGTATCCCAATGATATCCGTCAGTTTTTGAGAAAACCTGAGTCTGAGAATATACCCGCCGATGTCGACAGTGGCTTGACTTGTTTTGTCCAAAATAGTGCTGTCGGAGGTGGAGATAATACCCTCCCGGTCATGTATGAGTTCACGGTCGGTTTTCTCACAGTGGACAAACTCCGAATTCTCCAGGGAGAATTCTCCTTGTAGAAACTCAGAATCAACTATCCACGGGGGGAGTTCGGTCAACGGTCTGGAGTCGACCAGCCAATGAACCCTGTTGAAGCCCATACGGGGTACCTCCGCCCGAAGAAGATCGAGGGCGCCGTGAAAAATATGCAGGTTATCGAAGCACGAAAAATTCTCTCCGTCATCCCGGACAAAGCCATCGGAGGCAATGTAGACATGCCGACCGTAGAGATAGTTCATCAGCAGCAGGAGGAGGTTCAAAAAGTCGACCGACACCTTCATTGGCGTTTCGAGGGGAAGGTCGAGCCGGTTTTGACTTCGGGCGATGTTTGTCTCGCTGGAAAAAACTCCCCTGTAGAGGATGCTGCGTTGATACCTGTCGAGTTGGTACCGGTCGGCTACCAGGTGTCGGCTTCTCTTCTCCGGATAACCCCGGTCCAGCAGCAGGAGGTAGTCGCGGACCGCCGCTTCGAATTGTGGGTTCTGAAGGGAACGACGCATAACAGGCAACTCCGTCTCAAGGTAGCATGAAATGGATAAAATAAAAAGCTCGCATAATTATCACAGCAATTCTCAGGATAGATTTTTAAAGTACGACCGGAGAAGAGAAACTGTTCCACGCCAGAAGAAGTTTCCCCAACTTGTCTGAATCCATTTCCTCAA
>CAZJIN010000055.1:0-10099 GCA_964545955.1 uncultured Sediminispirochaeta sp. | reverse complement strand
CCGGTTCGACAGCCGACGGATTTCGTCGGGTCGATTGTCTTCGATGGTTAACGCGGAGGGGGCCACGGACCAGCCGAGGCGTACTCCGGTGAATCCGGCAAACTTGGAGAGGCTGTTGATTTCGATGGCACATTCCTCAGCTCCGTCGATCTCGTAGATGGTCCTGGGGAGGGAGTCATCCTCGATATACTCGGAGTATGATGCGTCATATAGAATTACCCCACGGTTCTCACGGGCGTATTCAACGAACTGTTTCAGTTGTTCATGGGTAGCCACCGCACCTGTGGGGTTGTTCGGACTGCACAGGTAGATAAGATCGGCTTTTTTTTCAGGGACCGAGGGGAAAAAACCGTTCTCCTCGGTACATGGCATGTAGAGGAGGCCTTCATACAGGCCGCGATCGGGGTCATGCAATCCGGTGCGGCCGCTGATAACGTTCGAGTCGACGTATACCGGATACGCGGGGTCCTGCACCGCAACGGTGTTTTCTATGGCGAAAATGGATTGCAGGTTTCCGGAGTCGGGCTTTGCCCCGTCGCTGATGAAAAACTCCTCAGGATCGAGGTGCACCCCGTAGTTTTTGTAGTAGTCCGCAAGGGTCTTTCGAAGTCTCGTGTTCCCCTGCTCATCCCCGTACCCTGTATAGGTACTTCGGTTGGCCAGTTTTTCCACCCCTTTCTTGAGTCCTTCGAGAACCGAAGGGGTCAGAGGTTCGGTGGTGTTCCCGATTCCGAGCCGACGGACCTGGGCTTCGGGGTTTTTTTCCAGAAATTCCCTGGTCCTCCTGGCAATTTCGGGAAAAAGATATCCCGCTGCGAGTTTTCGGTAGTTGTGATTAATCCGTGCCAATGTGCTGCTCCTCTCTCGTGTTGTTCTGGTATCCGGTCTTTCCCTCAGGCGTGGGGAGCGCCGATCTTGTCGATTATTTCCCCGAGTATACGGTAGTTCGATTCATTAGAAAATCCGCACATGGGAAGACGGAAACTTTCCTCACACCATCCCCTCATGGACATTGCGGTCTTGATGGGAATGGGATTTGTCTCGAGGAAAAGGGCTTTAAAAAACTCCATCAGGTGGTCTTCAGCCTGCTGCGCCGTTTCAAAATCACCGTCCAGGGCGGAATGCACAAAATCCACCATCTGACGGGGAATCAGGTTTGATGCGACCGATACTACCCCTTCGCCTCCCGCGCGCAAAAGGCTCAGGGTCATGTTGTCGTCTCCGGACAGAACACTGAAGTCACCTTCGCGATTCTGAATGACTTCTTTCATCTGGTCAAGATTACCGGAGGCCTCTTTTACGCCCTTGATATTATCACAGTCCCTCATGAGTTGAGTCAGGGTGGGGGTTTCCACGTTGATCCCGGTTCTTCCTTTTATATTGTAGACGAGTACCGGAATTTTGACCGAATCCGCGACGGCCTTAAAGTGAAGGTACAAGCCCTTCTGGGTCGGCTTGTTGTAGTAGGGGTTGACCTGCAGAAGGGCATCGACTCCTGCGGCTTCGGCGTGTTGTGAGAGCCTGATTGCCTCAGTGGTGGCGTTACTACCGGTACCCGCTATAACGGGCACCCGACCCTTTGTGTATTCGACGGTCAGTTCGATCACTCGATCGTGCTCCTGGTGGGAAAGGGTTGGACTTTCACCTGTAGTCCCGCAGGGAACGAGCCCGTCGATTCCGTTTCGGATCTGGTCTTCAATTATTTTTTGGAGCGCTTCCTCATCTACGTTTCCCCCGCTGGTGAAGGGGGTTATCAAAGCCGTATATACGCCTCTAAATGCCTTGTTCATACTCTGCTCCTTATAAATTGGTGAATGTTATATACATAATAACTTATTTATGATATAATGTCTATATTATAACATAAAGTATTTATAATAACATAACGTTTTTCATTTTAGAGCGTAATAATGAGGAGTAACATGGAATCCGTAAGCAGTATGGTAAAAAAAATGCTGAACCAAAAGCCCTTTCTCATGGAGGCTTTTGAGAGGGGTATTCTCAGCTACGGCAATCTGGCGGAGGAGTTCAGGCCGCTTATTGAAACCACTTTAAACAAGGATGTGAAGGAATCCGCCATTGTGATGGCCCTTCGAAGATATTCGGATGAGATAGGAAAAAGAAATCATATTGCCGTCAGGAATGAGCTCTCCTGTGAGATAGTGATGAAGACCAATATCTGTGATTTCAACGTCAAAAAAACCGAGAACCTTTTGAATCGTCTCAAGGGGCTTTACGAAATTGTAAATCTAGGGCGGGGAGATTTTCTCAATATTACGATAGGAAATGACGAAATCAGTATCGCCGTGAGTGACAAATATGAATCGGCGGTGAGGAGTTTTCTTGCCGGGGAGACCGAACCGGATTTCCGTCATGGCCTTGTCTCACTTACCCTGATTTTTTCGGGAGATTTCCTGCACACGCCGGGTATTATCTTTCAGGCGCTTCGCAAACTGGCCTGGGAGAACATAAACGTGTACGAGATCATCTCCACAATGACCGAACTCACCGTGGTGATTGAAAAGGAAGATTCGATAAAGGGGTATGAGGCGCTTCAGCAGTTCATTGAAGAGCCCCTGGGTAGGTAAGAAACCTGGGAAGAAAAAAGAGGGGCCCTTTCATGTGGGGGGTCTATCCCGTTTTGATCTTTGCCCCTGTTCAGTCGGTCTCTTTCGTTTTGGCCTGGTCGTCGCCCTTCTGAAGGGGCTCAATCTTAATCTCGATACTTCCCTCGGGGTCTACATCGTGGAGAGGTGTCACCAGTCCCCTGACGACATTCGCGGTGATGTCATGGATGAATTTGTTGATTACGACTTTCTTTCCGTTTACCCTGATTGTTACTTTGCTTTCCATTGTTCCTCCAGAAAAAACATAATCGCTTCGGGATGTGAAGCCGTTAAAATCGGCTGGTCCAATGCCGGGCGGTCCGCGTAGTGTCCGGGTTCCGCCGTCACATAGGCACTGACCTCACCGGCCTCGCACTTGTAGCCCTCCTGGAGATTCCTGCTGCTTACCACCTCGAGACAGGGAAACCCGGGCAAGCTTAATCCCTCGGCAAGTAGTATATCACACCCGTCAAAGAGTTCCTCTATCATCTCGAGGGACGGGGTCGCGCGAAACCGGATGAACCCCCCGCGGGAAGAAAAATACCCCACCTGTTCGGCCCCACCCTGAAAAAATCGTTCGGTATCCTTCCCCGGTACGTCGAAGTCGGCCTGTACATGGCTGCTTTTGAGGGCGGATACATGGAAGCCTTGGTCGGAAAACTTCCTGATGAGCGTTGTGATGAGACCTGTTTTGCCGGTATTTGACCAACCGATAAAAGATGCGGCATACTTCATGGGTGCTGTTATTTTAGTCTGAACCTGGAGAAAATGTAAATATGCGTCACTGCACAATAATTACGGGTCCGATTCACAGTGGAAAAACCACCTGGCTGAAACAGATGATTGAGGAATCCGTTGAGCGGGGAAACACGGTCGGTGGAATAGTGGCGGAAGCTGTCTATGATGAGGGGGGAAACAAGACGGGCTTCGACGCCCTTGATATAGCTTCGGGGCAGCGAGAGGCCCTTGTGAGGGAAGAGAAGGAGGATTCCTTCGCGAAGGGGCAGAGGGTAGGGCGCTTTATCCTTCTGGAGACGGGGCTTCACCGTGCCTCTTTCATGGTGCTGCGCGGGGCCGGTCTGATGAGCAGGGTACCGGAGGAGGAATCAAAGCCTTCCGATCTCCTCTGTCTCGATGAGGTGGGTCCCCTGGAGATGGCTGGGAAGGGGTTTTACCCGGTGCTTCTTCGGCTACTCGGGGAATACGAGGGCAGACTTATTCTGATAGCACGAGAGGGGGTGTACGAGAGACTTTTTCACCTGGTAGTCGGTGCAGGATGGGAAGTGGAGAAGGTAGTGCCTCAGCAAATCCCATTTTAGAAGTCTTACAGACTTCGAAAATGGGATTTGCCGGTGGTGTCTTCGCTCAAAGGAAGGCCTTTTTTTTCTTCATCTTGATCCTGAAGTGGGTCCCCGCGATGTCGCAGGCGATTTTCACTGAATCCTCCACATCCCTTGTGGCGATCACTTCCACTATGCCTTCCCGTGGACGCAGGGTGATGCTTTCTATGGAGGAGTTCGTCTGCATAGCCCGCTTCATCACTTCACCCTTTTCGGGGGTCAAATTGTCTATTAAATAATAATAAGTTTTTGTCCTGGCCATAATTATACTTTATACTTCATTGTTATTTCTGTCAAAGTCTAAAAAGAAAAAAAAATCATGAAATGCTTGAAAACAGACAGTAATAGAGTTACTCTTGAGTATGAAATCTATAAACAGGAGATTAGTAATGAAAAAGAGTCTTATTCTGATCACATTGATTATTACCGTCGCTTTTCTTTTCTCATGTGCCGGTGGGGGAGAAGCCGCTCCGAAAGCGCCGGAGCAGCAGGTTGACACATCCGAGTACCCTGACTACGTAGTGAATCCGCCCCAGAGCGGGGATGCGATTTATGGAGTTGGGTATGCCAAACAGTCGACCCTTCCTCTTTCAATCAAGGTCGCCGAGACCAACGCCCGGGCGGACATTGCCAACCAGATAGAGACCCAGATCCAGAGTGCCGTTACCTCCTACATGCAGGAAGCCGGCACCGGAGATGACACCCAGACCATAGAGTTCGTAGAATCCATTACCCGACAGGTGACCGATACCATGTTGAGCGGTGCAATCACTGAGAAGCGCAATCCTATGAAGGACGGCGGTGTATGGATCCTGATGAAATATGGGAAGGACAGTTTCCTGAATGCCTTTGAAGAGGTGGCCGAGAGTTTTGAGAGGAGCGAAGGGGCCGCATTCGCCGAATTTAAGGCCGAACAGGCACTGGATAGACTCAAATATGAGACTGAAAACAATCCAACGAAGTCGGAAGCCGTAACAGAGTAAAAGGCGGGTATACATATAGCAGGACGGACTTTCTTCAGTCTGTTCGACTGCGGAGTTATCTCGAAATATAAGACGAACCTGGTTGCGGTTTTACCGCGACGGGTTCGTTTTTTTATTCTGCCATGAGTGTCGACCGGGGTTTCTTTTTTATCCTGTTTTTTCTATACTTTACTATACTTATACCACTAAATAGAGAGTGAGACTTAAAAGAGAGTGAAAGCAATGAGAAATCCACTGCGGCGGGTTACCCTTTTATTATTGATACTATTGGTGTTCAACTCCTGTGCTTCGGTTGAGAATGAAGGCAACATGTCAACGGAACCGGAGGTCCCAACAGAAGATGCGAGAGGGGAGATTGACCTCAAGAGAGAGGACCGAATACAGGTTCCCGGGGCGATTGATTTTCGTGTTTCCGAATATCGTGAATTGTTGAATACAGCTCCTTTGAAGGGAAAACCGGTTTTTTTCGTGGTGGTTTCCCGTATGTATAACCGGGAAGATGAATACGAAATGGGACGAAGACTTCTTGCCCGGCAGGCTGCGATTTTTCAGAATGCCCTGGTCAGGGGGAAAGCCCTCACCGTGAGCAACAGCCGGTATGAAGGGACCCGGGAAGTGGTTGATATCAGCTATAATGAATCGAGTATGGCCTCACTATACGACAGGATACGGGTGGTGGAATACTACGAGGATAACATGGGGACTTATATGAAAGGGGTTCTATCAGGAATCTCACTGCCCTCGTTTGAGTTCGCGCAGAATGGGGAAGGGGATGTGCCCGCTTGGTTTCTCGAGATGCCCCAGTATCCGGGGTATCTCACCGCAGTAGGTGTGTCCCAACGGCAGATGTATTTTTACAAATCCCTTCTCGAATCTGAAGAACAGACCCTCTTACATATCGCCCGGCAACTCAATATAGGAGTCAGCAAAGAACGTGCCGATATTGAAATAGAGGGGAAGGGAGCCGCCCACCGTCAGAGCAGTCTTGAGGAGGTCGAAACTCAAGTAAAGGGTTTCTATATTCTGGATCGTCACATTTCCGCGGATGGCAATACCTTCTATACCCTGGCGGTATGCCCGATAAAATAAGCTCGAACGGGCAAACACTGTAAGAAAGGAGTAGAGTATGAGTCGTGGATCCGGTTTTTTTCGAGAAAAATTCCCCCTTTTGATGATAAAACCCCTCGTGCTCATTGGGTTCCTTCTGATGTATGCGGGATGCGCGAGTACGCCCCAGTGTCCTCCGCAACCCGGCTGGATCAGCAGTCCCGAGCAGGAAGGGTACTATGTCGGTGTGGGTTCCGCGGACAGTGGAAATCAAGCCGAAGATCGACCGGTCGCGGAGGCCCGTGCAAAGGCCGATCTTGCCGCCCGCATTTCCGTTCAGATTACCAGTGATATGGCGGTGGCGACGTCGAGCAGTAGTGACGGTGACTACTCCCAGCAGGTTCAGGAACTGGTGAACCAATCGGTGGAGAAAAATATCGAGGATATAGAAACCGTCGACACCTATTACTGTCGTACCATGGGATCATGGGTATATGTTCGGCTTAGCAAGGACAGGTGGGAGGAGATACAGGAACAGCGCAGATCTGAGATATTGGGAAGGGTGAAGGATTTGCTCGATCCGGTTTTTCTCGGTACGGATTCTTCGATTACCGAAAGGTTGGAGCGACTGCGGCGTAGTTATGGCCTGATTAACGCGTCCTCCCTGGGACAGAAAATTATTGGAGAGGTGGCGGGAGAATCCGGAAATATCTCTGATATTGTGATCAGCCTGCTGAACCGACAGGTTGGCGATTTGCAGGTACGTCTGGAGCGAAAAAATGTCTCCCTCGAGGTGGGGGAACCCTTTTCAGTGGACGGTTTTGTTTCGAGTTCACTTCCCGCGAAGATAGGAGTTCTGGAAATGGTGGTCGTCGATACCGGGGGTCGGGAGCTTCTTTCGACCCGGACCAGGGATGACGGTTCTTTTTCAATCCGGATTCCGGGGGGCTTTTCCTCCATCGGTGACCGGCAGCTCCTTGTGTATCCCCGACTGGATGCGGAAGCCGTCGCGCTTCTCGAGAACCCGGTTCCAGTCGGTGAGATCACCCTCGTGGTGAATAAAATTACCGCAGGATTTCTGGTGAACCTTGAGAATGCACAGGTCGGAAGGTCAGTGGAGAAGGAAGTGAAGGCCCTTTTCTTCGATCGCGAACTGCCCTTTGAGTTCGTCGATCGGGAGCTGCCCGGGGGATACAACCTGCAGGTGTCCCTCTTCGTGGAGGATTTTCCAAAGGTGATGGAGAACGCCCCCCTGATGGCGAAGGCCTGGGCGGTAGTCAGTATTCTGAAGGAAGGTAAGTCGTTGTACAGCTATGAAAGCCGAAGTGTCAAGGACGGCGGTATCGACCTGGACCAGGCCCACAGTCGTGTGCTCAACAAACTCATCGGAGAACTTCGGGCGGATACCCAACTCTTCGAGAAACTGAAAACAAACTATGATAAATGAACTCCTGTGGCTAATCCTGCTTCTGTTGAACTTCGGGGCGATACTTTTTTCCTACAGGCTCTGGGGCCGGATGGGTCTCTATCTCTGGATACCCGTCGCGGTAATAGTTGCAAATATCCAAGTCACGAAGACTATTGAACTTTTTGGAATCACCGCGACCCTTGGTAATATCGTCTATGCTTCCAGTTTTCTTGTGACCGATATTTTCAGTGAGAACTACGGAAAAAAAGACGCCTCCAGGGCGGTGGTAATTGGTTTTTTTGCCCTGATCATGTTCACCCTGCTGATGAACCTGGCCCTTTGGTTCGATCCCTCTCCGGATGATTTTGCCCATCCGAGTATGAGCATCATTTTCGGATTTCTCCCGAGAATAGCGGCGGCGAGCCTTCTCGCCTACGGGATTTCCCAGTTCCATGATGTATGGGCTTTTCATTTCTGGAAAAAAACATGGCCCCACCCCCGGCATCTCTGGATAAGAAACAACCTGAGCACCATGATAAGCCAACTTATCGATTCTCTCGTGTTCACCTTGATAGCCTTCTATGGGGTTTTCAACACCGGAGTACTGATTGAAATCATCATATCCACCTATTTGTTGAAGTGGGTAGTGGCGGTCTCGGACACCCCTTTTGTCTATCTGGGCAGGTATATTCACAGGAAATATTTAAAAAACCACGAACATGTTGCCCCGGGAGAACCGCATATCATGTGATGGGTCGCCGGCTGACGGTGTACCATCGTGGAATAATCTATCGGGCTTCCATTGGTGTATTGAAACTCCATGTTGAAATGGCGTAATGCCGCGTGGGCTGCGGCAATATCCCAGATATAACAGGGGGGAAGAAGGGCCCCCTCGACGGCGGAATGAATCAGTGGACTCACCAGGTGCAGTATGGTGCTTCCGAGGTTTCTTATTTTGCCCGGATAATTCCGGTAGTCGAATCGCCTGTGGGTTTTAGAACCTACCATCAGCTGTCTGCCGTCGGACCGGGTATTCTCGTTTTTTTCGAGGTCAAAACCCTCGACGATCGGTTCGCCTCCCGGGACTATACCGAGAAATACCCCATTGTCGGCATCGCAGCCCCAGCGTGGCGCGCTGACGATACTCCCCACCGGTTGCAGGCAGTTATCCAGAATACCCACCCCCACACACCAGCCCGGCATCCCCTGACTGTAGCTGTCCGTACCGTCGATCGGGTCGATGGTGAAGGTATAATCCCTTCCTGCATAGAACTCAATCGGATATTCTTCGCTGACAATATTGGCATTCGGAAATTCCTCTTTGATAACGCGGGTGAGAAACTGTTCGGTCTCCAGGTCGACCTCCGTAAGTACCGACCCGTCTGCCTTGTACCTTCTGGTTACCTCTCTCTGGCGCTCCCGGGCTTTTTGCCCCGCTTCCCGTACCGCCAGTTCGATATGTGTAAAATCACGCATTGTGCAACTCCTGATGTATCATTATAAAAAAAAAGAGAAGACCACACAATGATAAGAAAAGTATAAGTTATAGATCGGTTCTGCGGGGCTTGAAAAACATCATCCCGATACCGATCAGCACCAGGGAGAGGCCCATAATCTGAGAACGGGTGAGAAAAAAACCGGGGAGTGATATTTTCATCAGGAGAATCGGTACGGTGATGAGGGTGATGTTGTGAAAGGCCACAAGGGTTGACGCCCTTGCTTTTTTGAAAAAACCGAACTGGGTAAAGGAAAAGGCGACGGCACCAAAAATGAAACTCCCCGCGAAATAGAGCCATCCCTGTCCGTCTACGGGTAAAAGCTTCATCTCCATTCCCGCGTTTTGACCTATCCCCTTCAGTATTGGGTCGATCGCGGCGGCGCCACCGGTGATGAGACCGAAGATCACCCCCAGTGGTTTTATGGTATGTGAGATCAGCGCGGATAAAAGCAGCACAAGCAGGACAGGAAAATAGACCGCGATAAAGAGTACCACCGTAGAGCTGTTGATCTGCTCCATTCCCGGTATACCCGTGGCATGACGCCCCATTCCGATGAGGAGAGTGCCCGCAGCTATTACCACGGCACCGAAATGCTGCAAGGCCGTGTGCTTTTCGTGGAGGAACAGCTCTGAAAAAACCATGAGAACCACCAGACCAAAACCGAAGGCGCTGGTGTAATAGGAAGTCGGGGCAAAGATATTTGCCACTATCGCCCATAGGAAAGCGAGATTGTTCAGTATGATCCCGCCGATATAGATATTTCTTTTTCTCCGGGATCGGGGATAGGAGCCGGATTCACCGGGGGTGAAATGAAATATGCTTATACCGTATTTTTGCATACCCTTCGCGATATGTATCTGGGATGTCGCGAGGATACCGATCAATGTAGCGGCTAATGTAGGTTCCATCTGTAGCAAAACTATATTCATTCAGGGCGGTGATGTAAATGAATTTTTCTGTTATTCTCTGGACCTGGACTTTTTTTCAAAATTGGGGGATGAATCCGAATGTATGGGATGAGTAAAAAAACGGTTGTCCTAGCTCTTCCGGTGTTCCTGCTTTTAATCGGCCTGTTCCTGGTTTTCGGTGTTGAAAATTCAAGGCCGGACCCCGAACTGCGGGCGGTGCTGGAAATGGGGTCGCCCTTCCCAGGGTATCCCGAGGCGCAGCCGGAATTGATGTCGGAGGCCGCGGCGCTCTTCGATTTTGAGACGGA